>JAYSPU010000104.1:0-17143 GCA_043721935.1 Bacteroidota bacterium
AAGGGGAAAAACCAGGGGAAAAATTGCATGGCAAAAGCCTCACGGCAGCAGATCTGCGACATGTTAGAGAGATAGAAATTTCGTAATTGGGAGAAAAAACATTGATCATCGAATCAAGTTATATTCAGCCCCGGGGCGAAATATGCTTCGTAAAGAATCTGATATTTTTCAGTTCAATCTCAAGCTTTTGAAATAGCTTTTATTTATATTCTTATCCGGGAAAAATATTTTGATTATCGTCTCATGATACTTTCATCCCCGGGGCGAACTATGCTTTGTAATGAGCCTGCTTTTTTTCAGTTCAATCTTAGGCTTTTGTGACAGCCTTTTTCAATTCTATACATTTTGTAAATTCTTACAGGTCGTTGTGATCCATAAAATGCTTCACATTTCTGTTTTCACGAAAAGGAACGCCTTCCGGCATGTTACGGATTTCATTGTCCACAGGTCCATGAGTTAGCGGATCCGCGGCAGGACGAACAAAAGTGTTTTCAATAAAATTGACTCCTTCGCGGGTAATTTCATAATGTCCTTTTTTACGGGCACCGGTGTAACGGATTAATCCGAATTTCTTTAATGAGGAAACATATCGTGCTCCGGTAACTCCGCCTACTCCGGCCAGATTAAATAAATCAGCTGCGCACAATGCTTTAGTTGAATATAAATGAGCCAACATTAAAATCTGTTTTTTCAGGTTTGGTGCATTCTGAGCAACCTGACCCGGAAATGATTTCCAACGTTCTACCAATTCTTCAATGTCTAAACCTTCAGGTGTATTGTCAATTTCTTCTTTTTGATTATTGATAACATATCTTGTATTGTCATTAGTCATAAATAAACCGTCTTTTCTACGAAGCTTATCGTTGATCTGCATCATATTACCCGTAATCAACTGTAACTCTTCAATACGGATATGTAAGTCATTAATGATACGTTGTAAATCATCTACACGCTTTAACATCTTCTGATTCCGAATCATAAGGTGATTGTATTGATGAAACAATTCTTCGTTTTCTGAAGTCAGTTCCTTAATCAGTCTTGCTTGATTTTCAATCTTTTGTTCGTGCTTTTCAATTGTCATTTGATCCGCTGTGTTGTCTAAAGTCATGTTTTAAATGTAGTTTTTGAAAAAATGATGGTATAAAAGTAGGAAGTACGCGGCAAACCTAGGTATTATGTTAATAACTTTTAAATGGAAAATCGGCTAATAACTATGTGTCTCTTAATCCTTCCGGTCTTTAAAAAGTAACCATTTGAGTCTGTTATTATTGACCAGATAGATGGATTGAAACATTGGTTTAAACTTGAACACCAACTTTTAAACTGTCGATTTTGTCGTAGTTTTAGCCCATGGATTTGCTTACGCCTACTGACTTCCCGGATTATGAACTGATCGACTGCGGTAATTTTGAAAAGCTGGAAAGATTTGGAAAATATATCACCATCCGTCCTGAGCCTCAGGCTGTTTGGAATCCGGCGCTGTCGCAAAAAGAATGGCTGAAGACTGCACACATTAAATTCATTCCGAATTCTTCGTCAAGTGGCAGCTGGAAAAAATACAAGGAAATGCCTGACCGCTGGAATATCAGTTACAAAGTAAAAGGCATTGACAAAACCATTCAATTCCGTCTTGCACTGACTTCCTTCAAACACGTCGGTATTTTTCCTGAACAAGCTGTAAACTGGGATTTTATCGGTGATGCTGTCCAAAAGACCGGTCCTGATTCAAAAGTCCTGAACCTTTTTGCTTATACAGGCGGTGCTTCATTAGCAGCAAAAGCTGCCGGTGCTGATGTCATTCACTTAGATTCTGTTCGTCAGGTCGTTAGTTGGGCAAAAGAAAACATGGAACTTAGTTCTCTCACCGACATTCGCTGGGTTATTGAAGATGCAATGGCTTTTGTAAAAAAAGAAGTTCGTCGTGGTAAAAAATACAATGGGATTATTCTCGATCCTCCCGCTTATGGTCATGGTACGGAAGGACAAAAATGGAAGCTCGAAGAAATGATCAATGAAATGATGGAGTTGGTGCTGCAGTTGCTTGACAATGAAAAGCAATTTCTGATTCTTAACACCTATTCTCTCGGATTCTCGTCGCTGATCGTTGAGAATCTTCTTTCGCCTGCAAAAAACCTGAATACGGGCGAATTATATTTACAAAGTACTGCCGGACCCAAACTTCCACTGGGTGTCTATGGTAGATTTGTGAACGCCTGATTTCAACATTGCAGACGACAGATTATCCGGGTTTAGCGCGGACTACTAACCTGATCCTACCGCTGATCGGGCTCAATATCCGCCACTTTGCTGCGTTCTAGTCGATGGAATAATTACTAAATTTGTAGAGAGGACATTATGCAGGACAATTATCACTTACTCATTTCCAAGCTTGACGCTTTCATTCGGAAGTACTACAAGAATCAACTCATTCGTGGGGCCATTTATGCTTTTACCTTATCGCTTGTTTTCTTTCTGCTAATTGCTTCTTTCGAATACTTCGGACATTTTAATACAACATTAAGAACCATTCTGTTTTATGGATTCATCGGTGGCTTTTGTTTTATACTTGGAAAATTTGTTGCCATTCCATTACTCCATCTATATCGTTTCGGTAAAATAATTTCTCATGAGCAAGCTGCTTTAATTATTGGTGAACATTTCGGAAGTGTGGAAGATAAATTGCTCAATGTTCTTCAGCTTAAAAAACAATCGGTGGAAGATCACGATTCCCGCCACCGCGATTTAATACTTGCAGGCATTCAACAAAAGGCGACGGAATTAAAACCGATTCCATTTGTGTCTGCTATTAATATGAATGAAAACAAACGGTATGTCCGTTATGCCATTCTGCCGGTTTTCGCTGTCATCATTATTTTGTTTACTGCTCCTTCACTTTTAAAAGACGGCACAAAACGAATAATCAATCACAATACTTATTTTGAAAAACCTGCTCCATTCACTTTTAAAATTTTAAACAAAGACCTCACAGCAATTCAGCAACAGGATTTCCAATTGGATGTAGAATTGAGTGGCAAAGAGATTCCTGCAGAAGTATTCATTGAAATTGACAACAATGAATTCAAACTCGATAAGGAAAACGTTACTACTTTTCATTACTTGTTTCGGAATGTTCAAGGAACTCAAACGTTTCGATTAATTGCAGACGGTTTCGCTTCTTCTGTTTACACATTGAAGGCACTGCCGAATCCGATTCTGATGAACTTCAGTGTATCGCTCGATTATCCTGCTTATTTGCACAAACAAAATGAAACGTTGCAAAATACAGGAGACCTTTTAATTCCGTCGGGAACAAAAGTCAACTGGAAATTCAACACGAAGAACACGGAGAAAATCCGAATGCTTTTTACCGACACGACTATTTTACCTGAAAGAAAAAATGACAATGAATTTATTCTCAGCAAACGTTTCAGCCGGAATGATTCGTACACATTGATTGCCGGTAATTCATTTATGAATAGCAATGACTCTATCCGCTACTCTATTTCGGTAATCCCGGATATCTATCCTTCCGTTAATGTTGAACAACAACGTGATTCTTTTTCTACAAAACGCACCTATTTCAGAGGATTGGTAAAAGATGATTATGGCTTTTCTAAACTAACATTCAATTACCGCTTCCTGAAAGCCGGCGAATCTTCACACAATTCAACTCTGATTTCTGAATCATTACCGGTTACAAAAAATCAAGCGTCCGATCAGTTTTATTACACATGGGATTTGAATACAGTGGACATTGCTGCAGGAGATGAAGTTGAGTACTTCTTTGAAATCTGGGACAATGACGGAATTAACGGACCAAAAGCAACGAAGAGTCAATCACAGATTTTCAAAGCACCTACTCTGAAAGAACTTGCTGACAATACAGAACAAAACAATGAATCCATTCGAAGTGATTTAAAAGAAAGTGTAATCAAAGCTCGTCAGTTGCAGAAGGAATTAAATGACCTCAGTAAAAAACTGATGGATAAAAAAGAACTCTCTTACGAAGACAAGAAAAAAGCGGAAGACCTGACAAACAAACAAAAGGAACTGGAGAAAAAACTTGAGGAGCTGAAAAATAAAAACGCTCAGAAAAATCGTCAGGAAGAAGAGTATAAAAAAGTAAACGAAGACATTCAGAAAAAACAAGATCAACTACAAACCATTTTAGATCAGTTGAAATCACCTGAGTTGCAAAAATTGATGGAACAACTCCAGCAACTTATGCAGAATGTAGATAAGAGTAAAATGCAGGAGCAGATCAGTCAGATGAAAATGGACAACAAAGACCTGCAAAAGGAATTGGAACGTGCAATTGAATTATTCAAACAAATGGAGTTTGAACAAAAACTGCAGGACAACATTGACAAACTAAATGATCTTGCAAAAAAAGAAGACGACCTTTCTAAAAAAGCAGACGATAAAAACGCTGATTCAAAAGATGTAAAAGAGAAGCAGGACGAATTGAATAAAAAATTCGATGAATTCCGGAAAGATATGGACGAATTAGCAAAGAAAAACGACGACCTGGAAAAGAAAAACGATCTCGAAAATACCGATAATCAAGAACAGGACATTCAAAAAGAAATGGAAAACAGTTCCGAACAACTGGAACAAAGCAAGAGTAGCAAAGCATCTAAATCGCAAAAGAATGCTGCTAATAAAATGCAACAACTTGCACAGAAGATGGGCAAGATGCAGGAAGGTATGCAAAAGGAGCAGGAAGAAGAAGACATGGATGCATTGCGTGCATTGCTTGAAAACTTACTTCGTCTTTCTTTTGACCAGGAAAAACTGATGCAGGATTTACGTACTATGGATATTAACAATCCTCAGTATCTGAAGTTGAGTCAGCAACAACGTAAGTTGAAAGACGATGCGAAAATGATTGAAGATTCATTGTTTGCTCTCAGTAAAAGAAATGTTCAGATTCAATCAAAAGTCAACCAGGAAACGACTGCCATCAACGATAACATGGCTGAAGCTTTACAAAATCTGGAAGACCGTGCTGTTGCTCAAGCTCGTAGCCGTCAGCAATTTGTAATGACCTCGGTTAACAATCTGACGCTGATGCTCAGTGAAGCACTGCAACAAATGATGCAGCAAATGGCCCAGTCACAACCTGCTAATTCCAGTTGTAATAAGCCCGGCAAGAAAAAACCGGGGTCGTCAATGGCTGAACTCAGAAAAATGCAGGAAGAACTGAATAAGAACATGCAAAAAATGAAAGAAAGCATGAAAGCCGGGAATCAGCCAAAGGGCAAAACCGGTGAGGGACAGCAAATGAGCGAGCAATTAGCTAAGATGGCGGCACAACAGGAATTTATTAGAAATCAATTAGATAAATACAATCAATCGGAAAATAAAGACGGTAAAAATTCACTGGGAGACCTTCAAGGCATTGCCGATAAGATGGAGGAAACTGAAAAAGATATCGTGAACCGGATGATTTCAGATCAGACCTTGAAGCGTCAACAAGAAATCACAACCAGACTGTTGGAAAGCGAAAAAGCAGAGCAGGAAAGAGAGCAAGATCAGCAGCGGAAATCAGAAGAAGCAAAAAATATCTATCATCGTAACCCAAATGAATTTGAGGAGTATAAAAGACTTAAGCTAAAAGAAATGGAACTGCTTAAAACGGTTCCTCCATCTTTAAATACTTATTTCAAACAAAAAGTTAACGATTACTTCCAATCCCTTGATAAATAATTTTTTAATGCAACTAACAGGAGAAGGTCAAACCCTCGAACTGCAGTCAAACTCTGACAGCCTTACAATCGTAGAGAATATTATCGACGAGGTTAGAAACAAATACAATGTAAGCGAGGACTCGTATGGTAACATGCTTGTGGCAATCACGGAAGCCGTGACGAATGCCATTTATCATGGCAATAAATCGGATCCTGCGAAAAAGGTAAGTCTCTCTGTTGTGAATCAAAATCATTCCATCGTCTTTACCATTGCCGATGAAGGTACTGGCTTCGACTACTATCACTTGCCTGATCCCACTGCTCCTGAAAATCTGGAGAAAGAATGTGGACGTGGTATTTTCCTGATGAAACATCTCGCCGATCAGTTGATTTTTTCTGAAAACGGTCGCGTTGTCGAAATGTATTTCAAGATAGCATAGTATTACTTTGGTTAGATAGTATAAAAGAGATCGTTGGTTAGCGATCTCTTTTTTTTGTGAGATAAGTTTGAATAAAAACAAACAGGGAGAGTTTGCCATTAGCAAGTATTTAAAAATTTAATAACTCAGAGAACATGGAGTTCGCGAAGTAGATGTTTTCATCATTCACTTCCACTACGCTCAGCGAGCGTCAACTTAGTCTCGTTGATTCACTTCGACTGCATTCAATTAGCGTCCTTGTCACTAGCATAATCGCTTCGACAAGCTCAGTGAGCGTCAACTTAGTCCGTTGATTCACTTCGACTGCATTCAATGAGCGTCGCTTGCACTAGCATAATCGCTTCGACTACGCTCAGCGAGCGTCGTTGCAACTGGTTAGATCGCTTCGAAAGGCTCAGCGAGCGTCAACTTAGTTTCGTAGTTGCACTTCGACTTTGTTCAGTGAGCGTCGTTGTCACTAGCATGATCGCTTCGACTAAGCTCAGCGAGCGTCGTTGCAACTGGTAAGATCGCTTCGACAAGCTCAGCGAGCGTCAACTTAGTTTCGTAGTTGCACTTCGACTTTGCTCAGTGAGCGTCGTTGTCACTAGCATAATCGCTTCGGCTATGCTCAGCGAGCGTCGTATTAGTCTCGTAGATTTACTTCGACAAGCTCAGTGAGCGTCCTTGTCACTTGCATAATCGCTTCGACTAAGCTCAGCGAGCGTCGTATTAGTCTCGTAGATTTACTTCGACAAGCTCAGTGAGCGTTAATCTATCAATCAATTATTCTGTTAGTTTTTTCAATTTTTATTGAGGACACACTGCTTCTAACGCTACGCTTACCATGTTTTTAAGTCCGCGTTCTCTTTCTTCGGAATTCATTGCTTCGCCGGTGCGGAGGTGATCGCTTATCGTCAATATACTAAGTGCATTTGCATTGTATTCTGCAGCGACTCCATATAAACCTGCTGATTCCATTTCAATGCAGAGGATTCTCATCTTCTCCATCTGGTCGACTAGTTCACTTACAGGATGATAAAAGTAATCGGCAGAAAAACATGTGCCGGTAAGTACGCTCAGATTTTTTGCTTTTGCTGCCTGAACAGATCGTTGTGCTAATTCAAAATCTGCACACGGTGCAAAATCATATCCTAACAATCGTGATCGGTTTACATTTGAGTCGGTCGATGCTGATAACACAACTACCAAATCATGCAACTTCGTTCCTTTTAATCCACCTGCTGTGCCGATGCGAACGATATTCTTGACGCCATATTCTGTAATCAATTCTTTCGCATACAACATGCAACTTGGAATTCCCATCCCTGATCCCATGACGGAAACCTTTTTCCCTTTATACAAACCTGTATAGGCAAACATATTTCGAACGGTATTAATCAGTCTGGCATCTTCTAAATAATTTTCAGCAATATATTTAGCTCGTAAAGGATCTCCGGGAAACAAAACACTTTCTGCAAAAGCATGATCAGGAGCATTGATGTGGATAGTTGGCATTTAATTTTGTTTAGTCGTTTAGGCCTCAATTTTCAAAGAAAAATTCGATAAAACTTTAATTTCTCAATAGTGAATTTAAAGACGGGTGTGAATTTACTTATTTTTCAATCGGAATTCAAAGATTATCCTTTCGATGAAAAAAGATCTCAATTCACCATTCAAAATTTTGCTACTGATGGTGCATTTTTTTACCTTTAATTCTAGTTCAAATCAAACTCTTCATTTCATTATATAATTTAGTTTTTTATTCCTACAGTCGATAAATCTTTTCAAGCGATGGCTTACGATGAAAAATTAGCAAACAGAATCCGTGAACGGTTGGAAGATCTTCCGAATATTGAAGAAAAGGAAATGATGGGCGGATTAACTTTCATGTATAATGACAAAATGTGTGTCGGTATAATTAAAGATGAACTGATGTGCCGCATCGACAGGGAATTGCATGAAGAAGCTGTTGAAAAAACCGGTTGCCGTACGATGGATTTTACAAAACGTCCGATGATAGGATATGTATTGGTGGATGAAAACGGACTGAAAACAAAAAAAGATTTCGATTACTGGATTCAACTTGCATTAGACTTCAATAAAAAAGCGAAGTCTTCTAAAAAGAAAAAATAACAATCCTGAAAGTTCAAGGATTGCAAATCATTATAATTTCCGCTGACTCTATTCTTTATTTTTAATTTATTCAACCAACGCCAATGAAAAAAACACTACTCCTTTTTATAGGATTCATTTTTCTCTCACTTCTGCAAGGAAAAGCACAATGTGTACTTCAACAACAAGTAAGCACCAACGTAACTTGCAATGGCGGATGCGATGGAATGGCTTTTTTCACCGTTACCGGAGGAACTTCGCCATATACTATCTCCGTACCTCCGATTCCCGATATAACATTCGGATCGTCTGGCACTGTTCCTAATCTGTGTGCAGGTGCTTACACCTATACCATCACAGATCAACTAGGGTGTCAACTCCTTGGTCAATTTTTAATTTCGTCTCCTCCTCCCCTTACAATTTCTTTCTCTGTCAATAGTCCATCGTGTCAAGCGTGTAACGATGGTAGTATAAGTCCTCAGGTGAGTGGTGGTGTTTCACCCTATACTTTTTTATGGTCCAACGGTGCGACCAATATTACACTCTTCGGATTGACAGCCGGAGTCTATACGCTTTATGTCACTGATGCGAATGGATGTACGACGACTAACACCGTTCTTCTTGGTGGTGGTGGAACTAACGGCTATATGGTAAGTGGAATTGTTTTTTTTGATTTCGATTCCAATGGAGTTCAGGACGTAAACGAACCCGGACTTGCAGGTCAGCCGGTTCTCATTTCTCCTCTTAACTGGACCGGTTATACAAATGTAAATGGAGAATATTACTTTGTTGTTCCTGATGGAAGTTATTCCGTCGATTATACAATTCAATCGGGATGGTCATTGACAACTTCACAAGCCAGTTATCCTATAAATGTAAATGGAGCAAACGTTCCGAATTTAGATTTCGGCACTAAGCCTTTTATACTTCTTGACTCTATAACAGCAACTCTTAGCGGAGGAACACCACGTTGTGCATTCAATGTTTACCAACGGATCACTTATAAAAACACAGGAACATTTATAGCTCCTTCTGTGAAGTTGGATTTAACGTTAGACGCGTTTCTTACTTATACAACATCTTCCATTACTCCGGATTCAATTCTTGGAAACAGACTTGTGTGGATGAGACCGGGCTTGCTACCCGGACAACAATATTACATCGATTATTATGTTACCATGCCGGCACTTACAGGAACTCTTCTTTCCAGTAATTTGACAGCAATATCTTTTGATAGCTTGGGAAATCAATTAGCTATTTCGACAACTTCATTAAATCAAATCGTTACTTGTTCATATGATCCGAACGATAAGGCTGTCGTGCCGGAAGGATTATTCGCTCAACACGAAACTCCTATGAATTCATGGCTCGACTATACTATCCGTTTTCAAAATACCGGAAACGATACTGCATTCACAGTAGTTTTAAGAGACACACTGGATGTAAATGTGAATCCTTCAACTTTTGAAATTATTACCTCCAGCCATATTGTAAATACCAGAATAGAAAATAATGGACTCCTAACTTTCACCTTCGACAACATCTTGCTACCTGACAGTATCGTTGATGAACCGGGCAGTCATGGATTTGTTCGTTACCGTATTAAACCCTTACTGAATCTTCCTGATCCGACAGTAATCTACAACACTGCTTATATTTATTTTGATTTTAATTCGGCAATTGTAACCAATACTACTTTCAATACACTTACGGATATTGTTAATTCAACCGCAACACTTTCTTTCAAGAATGATGGAATTAATATTTATCCAAATCCGGCAAATGATAAAATTAATGTCACTATTAATTCAGACAAAGGAATCTTTTCATATAAAATTATTAGTGCCAATGGAGGAGTCATCCGAACAGGATCTATCAACCAAACGAATAGAATTCAACTTAACGCAAACGATATAACGGAAGGGATGTATCTAATTCAGGTGACTGAAGAAGCTACAAATAAAATAAGACAAAAGACTATTATTATAGCTAAATAAAATTTATGCGAGAAATAAAAAAATCCGCTGACCTCAATCAGCGGATTTTTTTATTGATTTACCTCAAAGTTTTAATTCACAATCTATAGTAGTGAATAAATTGAAATTAAATCTAGCTGAAAAATGAATATTTTTTAATTTGCTTGAAAAAACTTGCCATTAATTAGCTATTGAGTACTAAAAAAAGTAACTTTAAATTTCACACTAACCTCTAAATCCAAATTTCTATGAAACAATTAAAAATGTTTATTGCATCCGCATTCCTTGTATTATTTTCTATTGCAGCTTTGCAATTGCATGCACAAACTCCGGCAAATCATATTTATCATCAAGTAACCTGGGTTATGAATTCCGGACAAGACAGCACAATGAGAGCAGAACGTAATGCAGTCTTAAAAGAATATCATGAAAAAGTGACGATGAAAAATGAATTCATACTTCATTCATGGATGATGACTCATTTTTTTACCGATGATAGCCGTGATTTTATTGTGGTTACAGAGTATACTGATTTAAATGGAATCGAAAAAGCATTTGCACGGGATGGTGAATTAGAAAAACAAGCATGGCCGGATGCAAAACAACGTGCAGATTTCATGAAAAAAATGGCGAGTTATTTTAGCCATCACAAAGATGCTATCTTCAGTTCAATGCCATCATTAACGAAATAGTACGGGACTTTTAGTAGCTATTGTTTTCATGAAAAAAGAGAAATGATTTGAATCATTTCTCTTTTTTTTATTTCAATTTCCGGATTAATCCAAAACTCAGCCGATGAAGTTATTTCCATTTCCAGATTAATCCCGCTCTGATTCGCTGAAATGGATAATCCCGCAAACCATACTGATATGAAATTGTATATGCAATATGATTAAATGAAACTTTAATGCCCGCCCGGTAAACCAATGGCTTGTCACCCAATGTTAAATAACCATTATAACCACCAACCGATTGACTGAGAGATATTTTTCTAATATGAACGTCAGCGCCTAATCCAAATAAAATGCAATCGTTTTGTAAATGAGAAAGATCATTCGTTTGATAAACATAAAATCCGGACATCGTGTACGCTCGTAAAACTATATCTTTCGATAATGTTAAATTCTTTCCAAAACTCAAATCAAAAAAATAACCCGGACCATCAGTATATCTGGCATTACGTAAATTTGTACCGGAAGCCGTTCGTAGTGTAACTCTCAATGCAACATCTGGTGCATACTCCCTATTGTGAATCAAATTGATCAGGGTGTGAAAATAAATATCACCTCCTGCTTTTCCTTTTCCATCACGCCCTCTGGCAGCGCGCGCATCACGTGTAATCGTATCTGTTTCGTACCATTCAATTGGAACAACATCCATAGAAAATGCAATTCGATTTGCAAACAAAGGAAGGTAGCCTCGGACAAAAACATCTTTCGTTTTATCGCCTGTCGACCAATGATATTCTCCGGCAACTTCAAGATATGTAGTCGTATCAATCTCGCCTGTCATTACATCGGGCACCGGTAATGCATTCGGCCCAAAATAAGAAGTAGAATATTTCATGTATTGATTCCACGGAGTGATGCCATCCCACTGATGCTTTTCATTCCACCAGGTAAAATCATCCTGTGCCTGAGCCTGAGATAAAATCACAAACAAAAAAACAAAAAAGAACCGCTGCGCCATAAAATAATGCCTGATGTTAGTCAAAGCTACAGTTTATTTTCAGTTGTCAGTCGGTCAGTTAATCAGTTATCAGTTGATCAAATTATAGTTCTTCTTATTTATTCTGCTTTTTGACTTTTTCTTTTTTTGTGACTTCTAACTTGCATTAAGTATCTTGAGCCCATGAAAAATCCACCAATTCATTTTTTTAAAGAATCCGTTTCATTTCGACTGATTAAAAAGGAGGAATTGCAAACTTGGATCAAGAAAGCAATTAAGTCAAACAAGAAAGAACTGGAGAACCTCAACTTTATCTTTTGCTCCGATAAATATTTACGGAAGATTAATAAAACTTATCTGAACCACGATTATTTCACCGACATCATTACATTCGACAATTCACTCCAAAAAGGAAAAATTGAGGGTGACATTTTTATTTCTGTTGAACGGGTAAAAATTAATGCGGCTCAGTACAAAGTTTCTTTTACCAATGAATTACAACGTGTAATAATTCATGGAGTACTTCACCTGATCGGATTCAATGACAAAACTGAAATGGGACAAGTTGCTATGAGAAAAGCTGAAGATTTGTGGTTGAAAAAGTTGGGAAAGTAAAAACCAATGAGTAGTGTTGACAAATGGGTATTAGAACTTCTGAATTGAAGCAATCTTTTGCTTTAAATCACAAACGCTGAAAATCCTTCTTGAATTAATCCCACTTAGTTACTTCCTTATTAGCTGCCATGTATCGCAGCCATAAGAAAAAGGCAATGAAACCAACTACTATCAGTGCTTTATTCAGGAAAAGTCCCAGAAAAGGAACAGCCTTAAAAACTAACTGAAAAAGATCCCCTAAGAAATACCAAAATGCGTCCATTGTTTTTCAATTTTTAACGATGACAAATATAGAAAGGATTCCCTATTTTCAATAATTAAAATATTTACTTTTAAAGCCGATGATTCGCTTTTTTAAATCACCCCAACCGGCTGCCTTATTCGTTATTCCATTCATTATTATAGTCTTATGGCTACGAATTGGTCTTTCGTGTAATCCGGTTATAGATGAAACTTCTTTACCATTATGGAAATCAATCGGGAATGCACTTAGCATTTTACCGGGTTGGTTCAACTTTATATTGTTAGCATCTCTACTTTCCTTTGAAGCCATCTACTTTAATCTGATGGTGAACAAACACGAAGTACTTTATAAAAGCTCTTATCTCCCTTCGCTTTTATTCGCTTTCATCATTTCTTCAACTCCCGGTTTGATTCAATTTCACCCTGTCCATTTGGTGAACCTCTTAGTCTTAATCATTTTTGACAGAACATTTTCCATGTTCAAAAATGAAAAAGCCAATTCTGCTCTCTTCGATAGTTCATTCCTTACCGGAATCGCTGCCCTTCTTTATTTTCCTTCACTATTATTAATGGTTGTTTTGCTCATCAGCCTGAGCTTACTCCGACCATTTAAATTAAAGGAATGGATAATCGTAATTATAGGATTTTCACTTCCTTTCTTCTTCGCCTCAGTTTATAGTTTCTGGAATCATGCACTCCGCCCGTTTTGGATTCATTATATTTCCTTCTTTCCATCCGAAAGACCAATATTTTCTATTTCAAAAAACACTGCATTGCTAACATTGGCAATTACGGTTGGCTCTCTGCTCTTTTTCTCATTGCTAAGGTTGCGAGTGAATTACAATAAAAATGTAATTCGCACCCGAAGTTTCCAGCAAATATTTTTCTTTTTTCTTTTGCTGAGTGGAGTTTCAATAGGCATAACAAGACACGTTCAAATTATCCACTTTGCTATTATTAGCATACCTGTGTCGTTGTTTATTTCCTACTTCTACTTGTCGGCTAAAAAACGAATTCAACTCTATGAGTTTACCTTATGGGTACTCATTGTTATTGTCTTGTGGAATCAATTCGCTGCGTAAACTTTTATACTCAGGCATTTTTACAATAAATCCATTCCAATATCGGTCCGGTAATTCATTTCGGAAAAATTAATTTTTTTTATTTGCGCATAACTTAAATCACAGGCTTCCTGAATTCCATTTGCCAATGAAGTTATAGCCAACACCCGTCCTCCATTATTTACTAATTGTCCGTTTTTGTTTTCTGCTGTTCCCGAATGAAAGATCAAACTATTACCGGTTTCGCTGATTGAAATTTCTTTGCCGCTTGAATAGGTTCCGGGATAACCTCCGCTGACAACTACAACAGTAACAGCAGTACGGGAATCCATTTCTATTTTACTTTCTTTTAGTTTTCCGGAAGCGCAATCACTTAGCAATTGAACTAAATCCGATTTAACTCTTGGTAACATTGCTTCCGTTTCAGGATCACCCATGCGTACATTATATTCAATGACGAATGGCTCTCCGTTCACATTCATGAGCCCGATGAAAACAAATCCTTTGTAATCGATTTTATCGTCTCGCAATCCGCGTACAGTTGGAATAACAATTCTCTCCTCTACTTTTTTCATAAAAGAAGCATCCGCAAATGGCACAGGAGAAACTGCTCCCATTCCACCTGTATTTAATCCGGTGTCACCATCTCCTATTCGTTTGTAATCTTTTGCTGAAGGAAGCAATAAATAATCTTTGCCGTCTGTCAGCACAAAAACAGAAAGTTCAATTCCGTTTAGAAACTCCTCTATGACAACTTTAGAACTAGCTTCTCCAAATCTTCCTTCCAGCATTTCTTTTAATTCTTCCTCCGCTGATTTTAAATCATCAATGATCAGCACGCCTTTACCTGCTGCTAGTCCGTCTGCTTTCAACACATACGGTGGATTTAATGTTTTCAAAAAAGAATAACCGTCAGCAATATTTTCTTTCGTAAAGGTCTGATAGGCTGCTGTAGGAATTGAATGACGTTGCATAAATGCTTTGGCAACGTCTTTACTTCCTTCTAATGCCGCGCCTTCAGTTGATGGCCCGACTACCAATGCCTGTCGACTCCGCTCATCATTTTTTAAAAAATCAGTTATTCCTTTTACAAGTGGTTCTTCCGGTCCGACAATGACAAGATTTATTTTAGATATTTCAATAAAGTCAGCGATGGAATTAAAATCAACAATGCTTAAAGCTACATTCTGTCCAAACATTGCAGTACCCGGATTTCCTGGCGCAATAAATAATTGTTTACAAAGGGGACTTTGTGACAGCTTCCATGCAAATGCATGTTCTCTTCCTCCGGATCCAAGTAGAAGTATGTTCACCTGAAAAATTTAATCGATTTATAATGGAATGTTTCCATGTTTTTTCTTTGGCAATTTCACTGCTTTATTTTCCAACATTCTGAAAGCTGAAATTAATTTCTGTCGCGTTTCATCCGGACGAATTACCTGATCGACATATCCGTGCTCAGCTGCTTTGTATGGATTAGCAAATAACAGATTATACTCGATTTCTTTTTCTTTCAACTTTGCTTCAGGATCTTTCGCTTCTGTTATTTCTTTCTTGAAAATAATTTCCGCTGCTCCTTTTGCTCCCATTACTGCTATCTCTGCAGTTGGCCATGCATAATTCATATCTGCTCCGATGTGTTTTGAATTCATTACATCGTATGCGCCTCCGTATGCTTTTCTTGTGATCACCGTAATTCGAGGAACGGTTGCTTCGCAAAATGCATACAACAGCTTCGCTCCGTTTGTAATGATGGCATTCCACTCCTGATCTGTTCCGGGTAAAAATCCGGGAACATCTTCGAATACCAATAATGGAATATTAAATGAATCACAGAAACGTACAAATCGTGCGGCCTTTGTTGATGCATGATTATCGAGTACTCCGGCAAGATGCACAGGCTGATTGGCAACTATGCCAATGCTTTTTCCTGCTAATCGTGCAAAACCTACTACAATGTTTTCTGCAAAATCTTTATGCACTTCTAAAAAAGAATTCGAATCAATGACTTCATTGATTACTTCTCTGATATCATATGGCTGATTCGGATTTTCCGGAATA
Source organism: Bacteroidota bacterium (assembly GCA_043721935.1). Taxonomy (GTDB): domain Bacteria; phylum Bacteroidota; class Bacteroidia; order AKYH767-A; family 2013-40CM-41-45; genus JADKIH01. Next base: position 15,849 of record JAYSPU010000104.1, read on the forward strand.
ATGGAATTTAATTTTATTCTTTTTTCATCCCCTGATTCGTAAGCAACCGATGGGGCATCGTCTTCACAATTCTGTGGCATGTAGCTCAGTAATTGTTTGATGTTTTGAATGCATTCCATTTCATTTACACAAGTGAAATGAGTTACTCCTGATTTTGTTGCATGCGTAACTGCTCCTCCTAATTCTTCTGACGAAACATCTTCATGTGTGACGGTCTTTACTACATTCGGTCCGGTTACAAACATGTAGGAAGTATTTTCTACCATCATTATAAAATCAGTAATGGCCGGTGAGTAAACCGCTCCTCCTGCGCATGGTCCCATGATTGCAGAAATTTGTGGAATAACTCCTGATGCAAGTGTATTACGATAAAAAATATCAGCGTAACCTCCCAGAGAAACTACTCCTTCCTGAATTCGTGCACCACCGGAATCATTCAATCCAATCAATGGCGCACCATTTTGCATTGCCAGTTCCATGATGCGAACAATTTTCTGTGCGTGAGTTTCAGACAGCGACCCACCAAAGACAGTAAAATCTTGCGCAAAAACATAGGTAAGTCGGCCGTTGATTGTTCCAAATCCTGTGACGACACCATCACCAAGATATTTTTCTTTTTCTAAACCAAAATCAGTACTGCGATGTGTCACCAACATACCGATTTCCTCAAAACTGCCTTCATCCATTAAAAAATGAACGCGTTCACGGGCTGTCAGTTTTCCTTTCTTGTGCTGTGAATCAATTCTCTTTTGACCACCACCCAATTTCGCTTCCGCTATTTTTTTATTTAGAATATTCAGCTTGGATTCCATAGAAATTTAATGAATGGTAAAAGTATATAAATAAACGGCTTGAATCCCGTTAGTCCGGATTGCAATCCGGACCAACAGGATTTCCAATCCGGAACAATAAAAATTAAAACGAAAAAAATCCTAAAATTCTGCATTCTTCGGTGTCCGCGGAAAAGGAATGACATCGCGAATATTCGTCATTCCGGTAACGAACAGTATCAGTCGTTCAAAACCTAATCCAAATCCTGCATGTATACAGCTTCCAAATCGTCTTGTATCTAAATACCACGACAATTCTTCCTCTGAAATATTTAATTCGCGCATGCGTGAAGTAAGTTTTACCAGATTCTCTTCTCGTTGTGAGCCTCCGATAATTTCTCCAATCCACGGAAATAAAATGTCCATGGCTCGTACCGTGTTGCCATCTTCATTTTGCTTCATATAAAACGCTTTGATCTTCGTCGGATAATCAGTTAATATTACGGGACGTTTAAAATGTTCTAC
>JAYSPU010000105.1:0-14246 GCA_043721935.1 Bacteroidota bacterium
GCATCGTCAAAATCATAAATCGTGTACTTTTTGAAAACCTTTGTAATGAACCATTCAATTATCGGCGGACCAAATGGCGCAGCTTCGCGATGAATGAAAACTACATCGTATTTTCCCAGTTGAAAAAGCAAAATGAAACGTTTGCAATACCCAATGAATAAGGATGACATTTTCCTGAACAGATGTCCGCCTATATAAAGTATTACCCACGTCTGAGCATCCAGAAAAGAGGCGACTTTATAGCGGTGGCCATTTTTCTCCAACAACTTAAAATACTGTTCAAACCGAAAGCGTTGGCTACCCGCCGAACCAACCGGATATGGGACAATAAATAGGATGTTCATCGACTCGCAATATAGGGAAACTAAAGATTTAAAAGCAACGTTGGTAAAGGACTTAATGAGCTAGTTATTAATAATTAAATCCCCAAATCAAATCTATCTATCAAGTTCTTTCTTCGTCTATTTATCTATCTCTCAACATGTCTGTTAATCATTTTCTCCCTATCTTAACCCACCACTAAAAGAAGAGTTTAACTTTGCCCGATGGTTCGCTTGACAGAAAAAAATACACCCCGCTGGATCATATTTCTTATCGACATGTCGATCTGCTTTGGATCGTTAATGTTGGCTTATCAGCTGCGTTTTAATTTTCGGGTTCCGGAATCTGAAATGGAATTGTGGAAGTATTCAATTACCACCGTTCTTTTACTGCGCTTAATCAGTTTTTTAATTTCAAGAATATATCAGGGTATCATTCGCTATACCAATACCCGTGATGCTCTTCGCGTTTTCTTTACAGTGACAACAGTCAGTCTGAGCCTAAGCGTATTGAACATTGTTTCTTATGCGACAATTGGTTTTTACCTGGTTCCCTACTCTATTATTATCATTGATTACTTCACGACTGTTTTTTGTCTGACGGCCTTCAGGATATTAGTAAAATCAGTTTATCAGGAATTGAAAAATCCGTCACGCGACAAACAAGCTGTAATCATTTATGGCGCAGGTGAATCGGGATTGATAACCAAGCGTGCACTGGATCGCGATGCAGGTTCGCGTTACAAAGTAGTTGCTTTTGTTGACGATGATTCTTCGAAGAAAGGAAAGACTGTTGAAGGTGTTCGCGTTTATCCTTCTTCTGAACTGGAAGATCTGATGCGTGCAAATGATGTTGCTCAATTGATCATCAGCATTCAAAACATAAGCGCAACGAAAAAACAAACGATCATTGAAAAATGTCTGGTTTATGATGTCAATGTATTAAACGTCCCTCCTGTCAACAACTGGATCAACGGCGAATTGAGTTACAAGCAAATCAAAAAAATTCGCATCGATGATTTACTGGAACGCGATCCGATTAAACTGGATCTTGATCTGATCCGCAATCAGCTGACGAATAAAACGATTCTCATCACAGGTGCTGCCGGTTCTATTGGCTCTGAACTTGTGCGACAGGTACTACCTTTTAAACCGAAGTATTTGATCATGCTTGATCAGGCAGAGTCTGCTTTGTACGAACTCGAATTAGAGATTGCAGAAAAATATCATTTCAAAAATTTCGAAGTCGTCATAGCCGACGTGCGTCAAGCAGAACGAATGGATCGTGTATTTGATTTCTTCAAACCGGATGTTGTATTTCATGCGGCTGCATACAAACATGTTCCGGTGATGGAAAATAATCCGTCCGAAGCCATTCTCACCAATGTGCAGGGAACAAAAATTCTCGCCGATCTTTCTTGCAAATACAACGTTGACAAATTCGTCATGATCAGCACAGACAAAGCGGTGAATCCGTCGTCTATCATGGGAGCGACAAAACGTATTGCAGAGATTTACTGTCAGTCGCTGAATAAAATCGGCCCGACAAAATTTGTCACCACTCGTTTTGGAAATGTACTTGACTCGAATGGCTCTGTCATTCCCCGATTCAAAAAACAAATTGAAGAAGGCGGACCTGTTACGGTCACGCATCCTGACATCACCCGTTTCTTCATGACCATTCCCGAAGCCTGTCAGCTCGTACTTGAAGCCGGTGCAATGGGAAATGGCGGGGAAATTTACATCTTCGACATGGGAACGAGTATTAAGATTATTGATCTTGCCCATAAAATGATTCGCTTATCCGGACTCACTGTTGGCAAAGACATTCAAATCACCTTCACCGGACTACGTCCCGGAGAAAAGATTTTTGAAGAACTTCTGGCCGATAAAGAAACCACGCTCCCCACCCATCACGAAAAAATTCTGATAGCCCGCGTACGTGAATATGAATTTGAACAAATAAAAAAAGACATCACCGATTTAATTTTACTTTTCAAACTCCAGAACAATGAAAGCATCGTTTCGAAAATGAAACTGATTGTGCCGGAGTATATGTCGGCGAATTCGGTGTTTGAGAAGCTGGACAGTTAGTCAGTTGTCAGTTGGGCAGTTAGTCAGTTGGTTAGTTGGGAGGTGGATTGTTTATGCAAACTGGACACAGCGAAGGAAAAATTAAACCGTAATACAAAATAATTGAAATGAAAATAGCAATCATAACACTAATGACATTTGCGTTATTACTTACACTTTATTCATTTGCCAATCCAAATGTAGAAACATATTCTTTAACCATAGAGGTAAAAAATTTACGAAATGAAAAGGGAGTAGTTCAGTTCACATTGTATAACAAAGATGGCTCTATTCCTGATGAAAATTATGAGAATTATTACAAAATATTTAAAGGAGAAATTGTGAATGGTTCATCAACAATGACTTTTAAGAATATTCCATCAGGAAAATATGCAGTTAATATCATACACGATGAAAACAAGAATGGTAAAATTGACAAAGGTTTTATTTTACCAATAGAAGGTATTGGCTTTTCAAATTTACAATCCATTGGCTTAAGAAACAGACCTAACTTTTCAAAAGCAAGTTTTGAGTTAAAAGAAAATAAAACAATTAGTGTAAAGGTGATTTATATGTAAGACAGTTAAGCCATCCCAAACGATTTCAAAACCTCGATGGGCAGAAAGTCAGCTTATAACAGCACCTACCCCAAAGTGGCAGTTCAGGTACTCGTATGAAAGTTTTTCGTAAATTTAAAGTTCATTTAGTGATTTTCCGCCAATGGAATCGTAGCAACAATGGAAAGCATTTCTATCTAAATTCCGGCAGGACGCAGAAGAGTTTGCTTCTTTAACAGAAAAAATGTCCGGAGAAAAATTAGCTAAAGATTTCGTTGACGAAAAACACGGAACGTACAGCAGAAACATTGAAGGAATAATTGAACATAGTTATTATCATTTGGGACAGATTGTTCTTTTGAAAAAAGTTATCAGTGGTCAGTAGTCAGTAGTCAGAGGTCAGTGGTCAAATTTTACATTAAGCGTTTAGTACAGACTACTTAATACAATAAACAGAATACAGAATACAAAATACTTTGTACCTTGTCCCTTAACAAAAAAGCTACGGCCCAAATGAAGCATATCTCCAAAATACATATTCGTTTCTCTGACATTGACGCCTTTGGTCATGTTAACAATGCGACCTACCTCACCTACTTTGAAGAAGCACGGGTGAAGTTTTTTGATGAGGTTGTCGAATGGGGTTATAACTGGGCGAAAGAGGGTGTTATTCTGGCCAGAGCAAAAATAGATTTTGTACAGCCTGTGCATTTCAGAGATGATATCACCATCTATACGGCTTGTCATCGCATTGGAACTAAAAGTTTCGACCTGATTTATCAGATGGTAAAATTTATTGAAGAAAAAGAAATTTTATTAGCAAGTGCGACTACAGTAATGGTGGCTTATGATTATCAGGAGAAAAAATCAATTCCCATTCCTGAAAAATGGAAATTGACATTGGCTTCTTGCCTGGATACTGAATAATTAAAAATATTTTCCCTCCATATTTCTTTCGTTTTTTATGCAATTGATTTCTCTTTACAAAAAATCGTACAGCGGCTTATCAAGAGAAACGTGGATACTTGCGCTCGTCACGCTGGTCAACAGAAGCGGTATGATGGTCCTGCCTTTCATGACGCTTTACCTGACGACTGCCAAACATTTTAGCATAGCTCAAGCGGGAATAGTTGCTTCCTTTTTCGGACTTGGAAGCATGACGGGATCGTATGCCGGCGGTTGGCTGAGCGATCGTATCGGTTATTTCAGAGTGCAACTTATCAGTTTGATTTTCGGTGGAATTGCATTGGTAGTCCTGGGTTATCTCGATGGATTTATTCCCATTTGTGCCGGAATGTATGTCAGCAGTTCTATTCTCGACATGTTGCGTCCTGCTATGTCGGCGAGCATCACTTCATTTGCTGATAAGGGAAACATGACGCGGTCGTTTTCGCTGATACGAATGGCTATTAATCTGGGTGCAGGAATCGGTCCCGCTTTTGCCGGAATACTTGCCGGTTATGATTTCCGTTTGATCTTCGTAGCAGACGGATTAACTTCAATTGCTTCGGGAATTGTCTTGTATTTTTATTTCAGACACAGAATAAAAAATGATAAAATAGAAAAGAAGAAAACGTCTTTTGCTGCTTCTCCCCTTTTGAATCCGTGGTACGCTGCGTATTTGCTTTTCTGCTTATTGTATGCCGTTATTTTCTTTCAATTGTTTTGTACGCTTCCGCTATTCTATGAACACGTGCATAACCTGACAAAAAAAATGACCGGTTTATTAATTGCTATGAACGGATTAATCGTTTTTGTTTTCGAAATGATTCTGGTTTTCAAACTGGAAAATTCTTTTCATCCGCGTAAAATCATTATGAGCGGTATTTTAATTGGCGGAATTGGTCTGATCCTTTTAAACATAGTCGATGCGTCCTGGATATTAATCGTTTCAATGGCCTTGTTGAGTTTTTCGGAAATCCTTGCAATGCCATTTATGATGTCTGTTGCCGTGAGTAAATCAAATTCAACGAACCGCGGATTGTACACCGGTACTTATTCTGTCGCCTGGTCGGCGGCCTTTATTTTGGCTCCTATTCTCGGAACATTTGTCGTTACTCATTTTGGTTATGCAAATTTGTGGTGGTCAATGGGAATCTTATCATTGCTTACCTTAACCGGTATTTACTTTATCATTCCAAAAATCTACGACAGTTCACAACACCTTACAAACTAATAACAATAAGCGGAATTACACAATGCTCCAACGAATATTCTATTTAGCTCTTTTTATTCTTCTTCTTTTATTAATGCCTGCATCCGGCTTCCCTTATGATTTGGAATGTTGGAATGCTTGGGCTATCCACATCTATAAGTATGGATTACAAAATGCATATAAAAGTGGGACAGATTATTTGCCTCTTTTTCAATATGAATTATTTATTTTCGGAAAGCTGGCCAACTCAACAGAGGTTATTCACGATAAAATTTGGTTACTGAAAAGTATCACTCTAGCATTTGACTTCCTCGGTGGGTTTTTCATTTTGAAACTGGTGAAAACAAATTTTAGCGACAAAAAAATACTTTTCTATTATTCGCTTCTTTACTTTTTGAATCCTGCTATTTATTATAATTCACTTTTATGGTTTCAATTTGATGGAATCCTTGCTTCACTTCTTTTTATTTCAATCTATTATGCTATTCAGGAAAAAGTGTTGCTGAGTTTAATATTCATGCTATTAGCAATCAATTTCAAATTGCAAGCAATTGTTCTACTACCGGTAATGGCCATTATCCTTCTTCCTTCAATGATCTCTCAATTTAATTTGAAGAAAGTAACTGCCTGGATTCTGCTTCCTTGTGTTTTGCAATTTTTAATTGTCCTTCCCTTCTATCTTGCGGGAGAATTACACCGTATTATAGAAGTAGTTATCCATTCATTCGGTAAATTTCCATTTGTATCGATGAATGCAGGAAATATCTGGCAATTGATTTTTTCAGGACCATTGTACAAGATGTCTGATCAAGGAGCGTTTCTGAATATCACCTATAAATCATGGGGATTGCTTTTGTTCTGTATCACTTCCTTCTTTGCTCTTTTACCATTACTAAAAAACCTTCTCCTTCTATTTCAAAAAAAACCTGCAAATTCTATTAGCAAAGAAATTTATATGTTGATTTCTGCTTTGATTATACTTCTCTTCTTTTATTTCAACACACAAATGCACGAAAGGTATTCTCATCCTGCTTTGTTATTTGTCATTGCCTATTCAATGCTTTCAAAAAATATATTTCCTTCTCTTCTTTTTACCTTGATCTATGTGTTGAATCTGGATAGTGTTTATCGTATCCTTCATTATCCGAATTACAGTGTGTTTATCTATACAAAAATCTTTATGGGGATTTCTTATGGTGTTCTTATTTTATACCTGTTTATTCAATTGTATCGTTTAAAAAAGAATGAACAAGACTGTCTTAGCCTTCATTATCATTAGGATGGCTAATTCAAATCAGTATAAAATCAAAAAGCAGATGACAATCCATTTTACACTTGTGTATTCCTCTAAAAAAGCCTAAAATTACCTCCTGATTTTTTGGAGATAATCAATGGAGCAACACCCTGAATGGGCCGTAATTACACCGATGGCGAACGAAGAAAATGATTTTACCCCATTTATTGATGCTTTAACGCTACAATTAAATGCAATAAATAATGGATGTGTTTATCTGGTTATCGATAAAGCATCCACCGACCGTACACTTGAATTGAGTCGTGCGCAATCTCAAAAAGATTCCCGGTTTATTACCGTTTGGGCTCCTGAAAACAAAAACGTAGTCGACGCTTATTTACGTGGCTATAAAGAAGCATTGAAATCATCGGCTCAATACATCATTGAAATCGATGCAGGTCTTTCTCACGATCCTGCTGTCTTGCCTGAGTTTTTGAAACAGTTGAAACTTGGATACGATTGTGTGTATGGCTCCCGATTCATCAAAGGTGGGACGATGATCGATTCGCCTCCTTACAGACGTTTTCTTTCGAAAGGTGGAACTCTTTTATCCAACATGCTGCTCAATACTCACCTTCACGACATGACTTCAGGATATCAGGGATTTCAACGCAAAGTGGTTGATGCATTTTGCAGCTACTCTCTGCTTTCTACAGCGCATTTTTATCAAACCGAATTAAAATATTTACTGCGAAAATACAAGTCGGTGGAAATACCGATTCATTACAGAGCGCCTTCTCCTCGTGTTTCTAAAAATGCTATTCGCAATTCATTTTCTTCCTTACTTTATTACTTCATGCGTCGGTTACGTTTTCAACCGATTTCTATCTGATGAAAAATACATCTCTGGTCATTACTTCCATTGCCGCTCCTAATGCAGCGCTTAAGTCTTTTGCAAAAGAAGCTGCAGAACGCAATATTTCTTTTATTGTCATTGGTGATACTAAATCGCCTGATGATTTTAAACTGGATGGTTGTCGATTTTATTCCATTGCCGATCAGGAAGAACTTGAATTTTCTCTTGCGAAACTGTTGCCGAAAAAACATTATGCCAGAAAAAATCTCGGCTATTTGCTTTGCAAAAAAAATGACATCATACTGGAATCTGATGATGATAATTTTCCGCGGGAAGATTTCTGGTCGGAGCGAAAAAAAGAAATGGTTGCAGAAAGTTTTGACGACAAAGGTTGGATCAATGCGTATCGATTATTCTCTTCTTCCAATATCTGGCCACGCGGATTTCCAATTGAAAGATTACAGGATGATCAGGAGATGAATGGAATCGATAAAAAAATCATCAGTCCAATTCAACAAGGACTGGCAGATGAAAATCCGGATGTCGATGCTATTTATAGGATGACACAAAAGCTCCCAATAGACTTTGATAAACGTGAACCGATTGCTTTAGGAAAAAATACCTGGTGTCCGTTCAACAGTCAGAATACGACATGGTTCAATGAAGCATTTCCTTTATTGTATTTACCGAGTTACTGTACGTTCAGGATGACAGACATCTGGCGAAGTTTCATTGCACAGCGCATTGCCTGGACGTGCGATTGGTCTGTTCTCTTTCATTCTTCGACAGTATGGCAGGAACGAAATGAACACAATTTGCTTACCGATTTTAAAGATGAAATTCCGGGCTACCTGAACAATGCTGCTATTTGCCAAAAGCTTCAAGCACTTGATTTGAAATCAGGAAAAATGAATCTGCCGGAAAATCTTTTTCATTGCTATCAATTAATGGTTGAAGAAAATTTTATAGGCAAAGAAGAACTACCGCTTGTTGAAGCATGGTGCAAAGAATTTTAAATCGAAACACAATCTATCCGTGAATCGTTTCCTTGTTGCCGTATTTCTGAATGATAACTCCTTCGTAATCTAAAAATTCCTGCCAGCGTTTATCGACATCAATTCCGTCTGCATATTTACGGGCAAGTCCGATGAACATGGTATAATGATTCGCTTCTGAAATCATCAACTCACGATAGAATGTACGCAAATCCGGATCGTTGATATTTTCTGACAAGACTTTAAAACGTTCGCAACTTCTGGCTTCAACGAGTGCGGAAAAAAGCAATTTATCTATCAGTACAAAATTCCGTGCAAACCCTTTGCGGATGAATGTATTCAATTCAAACACATATTCATCTCTCCGTTCCCGACCTAATTGAAAACCTCGCTCTTTAATCTTTTCGTGAACCATTTGAAAATGCTCCAATTCCTCCTTTGCCAATGCCAACAATGCATCCACCATATCAGTTAGTTCAGGAAACTGAATGATCATATTTACCGCATTTGTAGCTGCTTTTTGCTCACAATACGCATGATCCGTGAGAATTTCGGAAATATTTTTCTCCACTACATTTACCCAACGCGGATCAGTTGGTAATTTGAGTCCCAGCATATTAAATCAATCTAAATTATAAGTTTTCGAAGATAAAAAGAAAAAATTACATGAAAATTTGAATTGTAAGATTTTTAAAGGGTTCAAAAAACTTTTATCCGCTTATATTTGTAATAATTAGTAAACCATCCGATTTTTCGGAACCGATTTATTGCGATTATGGCAGCCTTGATTTTATACGGCGATAACTTAAGTGTTAAAGTAACTAAAGAGTTCAAACAACTGGTCAACATTTCAATTGCAGCCGGGAAGTTTATTCTCATACATCCGCATTATGACCTTATCAAAGAGGCCATGAAACTGGATTTGTTTAAGGATACCATGCTGGAAGATTTTGAGGTTCACAACTGGCAATTTGAAGTTGATGAAAACATTACTTTCGACCTTGATGAAAGTTTATTCTTTTATGCACTTCTGGAATTGAGCTGCCGAATTTTCTTGTGCAACATTGGTGATGATTTAAAGAAAATGGCCATTGAAAGCGGTGAAACAGATGAACAGGAATTTATCCGCGTTCGCTCATTTTATCTTTCACGTGCAGAAGATTATCTGCTTTCTATTCGTGAAAATTATAAATCGCATCCGAAATTTGCAGAGCTGCAGGAAAAAGTGGAACAACTCAATTCCATTGCCTGACAATTGCTGAATAATTTTCTATTGTTCTGTTAATACCGTATCAGACGGTACGACCATTTCTTTTGCCGGTCCTTTCAATTCAACAATTGGTTGCAATGCTTCGTGTTGCTCAGGTGTAATCAGATTCTTTCGAAGTAAAAAATTTGCTACTACGCGATAGTAATCGGCCAGATATGGTTTGAGATTACCTTCTTTGTCGAAACTGTATTTAAACCATTTAGGATGTGGCAACAGACTGGCAAGAAAGACTCCTTCTGACAACGTTATTTCAGCCGGTTTTTTATTGAAATAAAAATGTGAAGCCTCTCCTATTCCATAAACATTCGGTCCCAGTTCAATAATATTCTGATACACTTCAAACATCCGTTCCTTGCTCGTAAGGCGATTCGATTCAATCAACCAAACAATGAGTGCTTCTTCTGCTTTTCGTGCAATTGTTTTTTTTCGGGTGAGGAAAACATTTTTCACTAATTGCATACTGATTGTGCTTCCACCTCTGACAAATTTATGAGCTTTTATATTTGCAGCAATCGATGAACGAAATGCATCTTCATTGAAACCATTGTGGAAGAAAAAATTTCCATCTTCAGAAGTCAGCACTGCATTTTTAAAATTTGATGAAATCAATTCGTACGGAGTAAAATCAGGATTAGACGGGCCAACAGCGAAGCATCGTACATAGCGTCCATTTTCATACACCTGATGAATAAATTCACCATTCATCTTACTCAGTTGACCTGCTTTTTGTAATCTGAATTGATTGCGTGTCATCGAAGTGGAAAAGTCCACACTATCGGGTTGTTCAGGATCCACATTAAAGTTTAACTGAAATGACAACGTACCACTTGCTTCCACATCTCTTACTTCATCGAACATTCCTGCAGGAAGCGATTGAAAGAAATCAGTTCCTTCAACGGCATCAGTTCTCACTTGTAATGAATAGTTTTTATTTCCTGACATTATTACTTCTGCAAAAGGATGAATCACAATTTTCCCCAATGCCAACACTGAAAGACTATCGCATGTCACAGAATTATTACTCGCATTAAAATTCATCCTGAAATGTAAATCAGGTATCTTAACAGTATCTTCTGAAATACGCAAATGACGCATGAATAAATTCTGCGATTCTACCAATCCATTGAAATAAAATTTTCCACCTTGGTATTTCAGATTATCAATAGTAAAATGAACAGTTCCAAAACCGATTGACAATCCTGCCAGTGAAGATAAAAACGGAACAATCTGTTTAGAAGTTCCGGATAGAATTGTCAGGTCAACTTTTTTATTCAATTGAGAAAAGCTTCCTTCACAAATCCAGTTGTTAGTGGTTCCTTTTTCGACAATTGTTCCCTTGAACGATCCATCATCAGCAGTATACTGCTGCAAGACAACAGACTGATTCAAAGAATCATTGATAATTGTAAGTTGAATATTGTTCATCTGAGCACGCTGCGGTGCAAAATTAAAAACTGAAATACTTACTTCATTCAGGAAGAGAGAAAGGTTTACCGATCGTTTTGAATGGGACGTATCTTTCTCAATAGCCGATTTTTCAGAATTGTGAAAAGAAGGATAATTGGAGATTCCATTCACGTTAACAACCTTTATCAATGCATCTGAGCAATACAATTCATTGATCCTGAGATTACCTTTTAGTAAATTCCAAAAAGATGGATGCGCACTCAACGTATCGACATGAACAAGAGTATCCTTTCCGGGTTTAAAGATCAGAATGGATTTTAATGAAACCGTCATCATCCCCGAAAATCGGGCATCCTGTATCTTCATTACCAATCCATATTGGCTATCCAACTTCGACTCTATCTTACCGATAACTGATTGAAGTATTTGCTGACGAAAAACAAGGAATATCATCACCAGCACCACCAATAAAATACCGATAAACAAAAGGATTTTTTTAAGTCGCTGATTCATATAATTCTGATTCGGCTACAAGTTGGTTAATCTTTCAATCAGAATCAATACTTCATACACATCGGGCCGTTAATAATTAGTTCAATATGCATTCAAACCAGCGAACGATAACACTATTTTGGAGTACCATTTTTGACTGTTTGTCGTTTCCTAAAAGTATGATCAAAAAAATAGTAGTTGTTCTATTGCTTATCAGCACGGGCTTGACTGCCTTTGCTGAGCAGCGCAATCCACCGTTAACTGTTCCTGAACACAAGGAGATATTAAACGCTTATGACCGGAGTGCACAAGCACAGGCCGATAAAAACCTGAACCGCTTTGCTCTGGAAAGATTGTACCGTTACAATACAGCTCTTGATTCTTTATATTCCAAAGAAAAGGCGGATACACTGACCGCCATAGAGCAAGCATACCTTACTTCTACTGCTGTAAAACAAAGTCAACGAAAAAACAGTTCGAAGCGAATTGTAATATTGACAGCAGAGAAAGATGAATTAGAAAAGCTTTACCACAAACTCCTTCGTAAATCAGGATTGGCTTTTGTGGTTTGGCTGATTATCGTTTTACTTATGCTGCAATTCAGGAAAAAGAAGTTGAAATCATCTGAAGTCCTAAGCGGAAACTCTGACATTCGGATGAATGCTTTGGAAGCACGAAATGCAATTGCCGAAGTAACATTGAATGAGGCTAAAAAACTTGAAAACACTTTGGAAAAAATAGTTCCTGCTGTTCAAAAAATTTATTCGATTGCTTCAACCAAAGCAGCAGATGCCGGTTCTTCTGTAATCTGGAACAATGAAATTTTACCCTTGGCAGAAAAAGCTCAATTAGCAGCAATAAAAGAAAAGGATATTGTCACTGCTTTATTAAGTCAGGAAACAGATTGGTCAGAAGAAAAGACTGATACCGATATCAATAGCTTATGCGAAACCTATCTTGACATTGCTCAGCGTGGTTTTACTGCTATGTATCCTGATCTGAATTGCCAGGTAAGCCGTGATTTTGAAAAACGTCTTCCTGTCATTAAGGTTGTTCCTTCTGCAGTCGGGAATTTATTATTGAATGTATTCCTCAATGCATTTCAATCGGTACAGGAAAAAAGTGCACAACCCATAAAAGGATATGTACCAAAAATTGCCGTCAGTACACGAATTCTTCCTCGCTTTTTGCAAATCAGAATTCGGGATACGGGAACCGGCATGAATGACGAAACTCTAACCAAGGCTACTGAAGAGTTCTTTTCTACAAAAGGACATGATGTAGCAGTAGGATTAGGACTGTCCGAAAGTTCGCGTATAATTTCAACACTTCACAAAGGAGAAATCAAGATTGAAACAGAAAAAGGAAATAGCACAGATGTTTATATTAAATTCTTTTTATAGAAAATTGTTCGTCTTGTTTTTGATGATGATCAGTCTTGCCGCTTCTGCGCAGTCGCCGGAAGAGTTGCAGACCATCTACAACAATGCAAGGGTTCAGTATGCAAAACCGGAAGCGCTTGATCAATTGATGATCAGTATTCGTCCGTTTTATACGACTCCATCACCACAGACTGATAGTCTTTTATTAGAAACGTTAAAGACAATTTCTGCTTCATACAGTTCGAGTAATCATTTTAAACAAGGACTTGCAGTTTATAATCAATTTCTTCAGATCAAAGAAGAACAATTAAGTCGTGATAAACAGAAAGCAATTGCCGATGCCAATCAGTCGGTAAGCGAGCGTTATAACCGTGAAGAGTCGGAGTTAGTAGGATTACAAGACCAAGTTCGCCAACTTGAAATTGACATCGACATGTTAGGTTCAAAGCGATCAGGTTTCAAGCGTTACTTTTCAATTGGATTGATTGCTTTATCAGCCTTGATTGCAGCCATGTTAGTCAGTTCAGGAGTTAAGCTGAACAATTTAAGGATCAAACTACGCAACAACAGAGAACACATGAAGAAAATTCATCGCCGTTCTATCCTTGGAAGTTTTTCAAACGGATTAACCGCTTCAATAAAAACCAATTTGCATTCGTTAACTAATTCAGTCACTCAACTCAAAACTCTTCTACAAAAATCAGAATTGCAGTCGGCAGAGGCTACGGAAGCATTAAAATCGTTAGAAGAAGCGTTGAATGAAAAATAATTCTTTCTTACGATTGAAAGCCGGATGGATGTAATCACATGAAAATACTACTGCTTTGTTTACTTTTCTTTTCAACATCACCGGTTCAACAGCGGGATGATATCTATACGCAGAAGAAAAAATTTTTAAAGCGTTATGAAAGAACGTATCTGAAAAAGGCAAAGCCGGTTTTAAACGCAGATGAAAAAGAAATTGATGAGCTAATAAAAGCGGGCAACATGGCTGAAGCGAATGACGATATAAAAGCTGCTATATTTCAATACAGAAAAGCACTGGATGTAAATGTGACATCGCCTGTCATTTGGTACAACATGGGTTGCGCTACATTTAAGATGTCAAATTTCATGAATGCTGTCATCGAGCTGACTAAAGCAATTGATGGTGATACATTATCTGCTGAACTTTTCTACGCAAGAGGAAATGCCTATTTTAAGATTAAAGATTATACGAAGGCTCTGTCTGATTATTCTACTGCCGTCAGATTAAATTCTAAAGATGCTGCCTGTTTTTACAATCGTGCTCTCACCTATTTCCAACTTGGCTCAGACAGTGCCTGCGCCGATTTAATCAGCGCCAAAAAACTCGGAGACAAGAAAGCTGCTGCGATGTTTATTTCAGATTGCAGGTAGTTGGGCAGTTGGGCAGTTGGTCAGTTGGTCAGTTGGTCAGTTGGTCAGTTGGTCAGTTGGTCAGTTGGTCAGTTGGTCAGTTGGTCAGTTGGTCAGTTGGTCAGTTG
>JAYSPU010000106.1:0-10916 GCA_043721935.1 Bacteroidota bacterium
TCCCTACATCTCTTTTTTATTAACTTGCGCACCTTTAAATCCCAATGAGCCTTAAAGATAAAATAGATCCTTCTAAGCTACCGTTGCATGTGGCAGTCATCATGGACGGCAATGGGCGATGGGCTAAAAAACAAGGTGAACAACGTATTTTTGGACATCAGAACGGAGTTAAAGCTGTGCGTGATATATCAGAAGCAGCTGCTGAAATTGGGGTTAAGTATATCACTTTGTATGCTTTTTCTACAGAGAACTGGAATCGACCCAAAGCCGAGGTGGATGCTTTAATGGAATTATTGGTGCATACCATTCACGGAGAAAAGGAAACGTTGGATAAAAATAACATTCGTCTGTTGGCAATCGGTGATTTAAAATCGCTTCCGGCTTCTTGCCGTCAGGAATTACAAGAGGCCATTGATCATACAGCAAAAAATACACGACTGTCTTTGGTTCTTGCATTGTCTTACAGCGCTCGATGGGAATTGAAAAATGCAATGCAAGAGATTGCAACAAAGGTTGCCAATCAAAAACTGAATGTTGAAGAAATTAATGAGCTTACCATTCAGGAACATTTAACCACTGTAGGTATTCCTGATCCTGAATTACTAATCCGCACCAGCGGAGAACATCGCATCAGCAATTTTCTTCTCTGGCAGATTGCATATACTGAACTTTATTTTACAGAAAAACTTTGGCCTGAATTCACAAAAGAAGACTTTTACGAGGCAATTGTCGATTATCAAAATCGCGAGCGCCGCTTTGGTCTCGTAAGTGAACAGCTAAGCAAGTAATAAATGAGAAGAATCTCCATCCTGTTAATTTTAATTTTGGCTTCGACCGGTTTGTTTGCACAAACCAAACTCGGTGGCGACTCACTTTTAATCGATTATGGTAATCCTAAAACCTATGAGGTTGGAGGAGTTGTTATAACCGGTACGAAATATCTTGATGAAAGTGTATTGATCAATATTTCCGGAATTACCGTCGGCGATACGCTGGAAGTACCGGGTGATAAAATCAGTAAGGCAATTGATAACCTTTGGAAGCAAGGATTGTTTTCGGACATAAAAATTATTGCCAGCCGGATTCAAAACAATACCATATTTCTGGAAGTAAGATTACAGGAACGTCCACGGCTTTCGAAGTTTGCATTCAAAGGTGTCAGTAAATCAGAATCTGATAAAATCAGAGAAAAAATAAAACTAGAACGCGATAAGGTTGTGACTGAAAGTGTGTTGGCTGCAACAAAAAATACCGTTAAAGAATACTTCATTGAAAAAGGATATTTAAACACAGAAGTGACTTTAAAAGAATTAAAAGATTCGACTTTCGCAAATAGAGAAATTCTTGAAATTTCGGTTGATAAAGGTCCGAGAGTTCGTGTTCACTCTATTACCTTTGACGGGAATGAGCACATGACGGACAGTAAGCTGAAGCGTGCAATGAAGGATACGAAGGAAAAGACATGGTGGAAAATATTTACTTCGTCAAAATACCTGGAAGAAAAATATCAGGATGATAAACTTAAAGTCATTGCCAAGTATAACGATAAGGGTTATCGTGATGCGAAAATTGTAAGTGATACAGTTAAAACTTTTGCTCGCGGACTACTTGATATTGAAATTAAGGTTGATGAAGGCAAGCAGTATTTTTTCAGAAATATTACCTGGGTTGGTAACACAAAACATACTTCTCAGGAATTATCTAATATACTTGGAATAAAAAAAGGAGATATTTTTGATCAGTCAGTTCTTGATCAGAAACTATACATGAGTCAGAACAGCAGAGATGTCAGCTCACTCTATATGGACGATGGATATCTTTTCTTTTCCGTAACACCTGTAGAAATTAATGTAGAGAATGATAGCATCGATCTCGAAATGCGTATTTACGAAGGCAAGCAAGCGAGAATAAATAAAGTTACGGTTGTAGGGAATGTAAAAACCAATGACCGTGTGATTATGCGGGAAATCCGGACGAAGCCCGGACAATTATTCAGCCGATACGATATTATTCGTACACAACGTGAGTTGGCTCAGTTAGGATATTTTGATCAGGAAAAATTAGGTGTCAATCCAAAACCGAATCCTGCTGATGGAACAGTTGATATTGAATATACAGTAGAAGAAAAACCGTCGGATCAATTTGAATTAAGCGGAGGATATGGTGCCAATCAACTCGTCGGTTCTCTTGGTATTTCTTTCAATAATTTTTCAGCACGTAATTTCTTAAAGAGAAGTGCATGGTCACCGTTGCCTTCAGGCGATGGTCAACGATTAAGTTTGCGTGCGCAGAGCAACGGTAAATTTTTCAGCTCTTATAATATTTCCTTCACTGAACCATACCTGGGTGGTAAGAAACCAAATTCATTTACCGTAACTGCTTTTCATTCGATTCAATCGAATGGTCAGCCAAGTTCCAATGAATTCCGTCAGGAAATTAAAATCAGTGGTATATCTATTGGCTTAGGAAAGCGATTAAAATTCCCTGATGACTTCTTTACAATTTTTAACGAAGTCAGCTACCAATATTATACGCTTCAGAATTATGGTGGAACGTTTCTATTCGCTAATGGTTTTGCAAACAACCTTAGTTTTACTTCTACTTTGGCTCGGAACTCTATCGATGCTCCTATCTTTCCTAGAAGCGGATCACAGGTGTCTCTTACTCTTGAATGGACTCCACCTTTTTCATTAACAGTAAGAAAGAATCTTGATTATTCTACAGCAACTGATGCTGAGAAATATAAATACATAGAATATCATAAGTGGAAATTTATGAGTAGCTGGTTTACTAAGCTTGCAGGTAATCTGATTTTGAATACAAAAATCCAATACGGATTTTTAGGATTGTATAACCGTTCATTAGGTGCATCACCATTTGAACGATTCTACCTTGGAGGTGATGGACTAAGTGGTTTTGCTTTAGATGGCAGAGAGATCATTGCATTAAGAGGGTATTCAAATAATAGTGTGACGCCTATCGATGCGAATGGTTCAAGAGTAGGTGGCACAATCTTTGACAAATACACTCTTGAATTGCGATACCCACTCTCATTGAATCCTTCAGCCACCATCTTCTTGCTAGCATTTGCAGAAGGTGGAAACAGTTGGTTGAAATTTAAAGAATTCAATCCTTTCAGTGCGAAACGTTCTGTAGGAACAGGTATCCGGATTTTCCTTCCAATGTTTGGTTTGTTAGGTCTTGATTATGGTTATGGATTTGATGAAATCAAGAACGACCCAAATGCTAACAGAGGACAATTCCACTTCTCAATTGGGCAACAATTTTAAATTCATACATTTGCACGCCATGAAAAAATCAATCGACCGGGTTTCTACAAAAGGAATTACATTCTTTAAGGCCTTCATTCTTGCCGGAATGATGATGATGTTCTCAGGAACAACAAATGCACAGAAATATGCATTTGTCAATACACAATACATTCTGGAAAATATCCCGGATTATAAAACTGCTCAGCAAACATTGGATAATTTATCCATACAATGGCAGAAAGAAATAGAAGATAAATATGCTATCATCGATAAGTTGTACAAAGCGTATCAAGCTGAACAGGTGCTGTTGACAGAGGAAATGAAGAAACGTCGTCAGGATGAAATCACACAAAAAGAAAAAGATGTGAAAGATCTCCAGAAGCAAAGGTTTGGATATGAAGGTGACCTCTTTAAAAAGAAACAAGAATTAGTAAAACCTATTCAGGATAAAATTTATAATGCAGTTAAAAAATTAGCAACGGATCAAGGCTTTGCTGTTATCTTTGATAAATCAGGCGATCTTACCATGCTTTATACCAATCCTAAATATGATAAGTCGGATGATATACTTTCTGCATTAGGATTCAAACCTGCTGCTAAACCTGCTTCAGGAAAATCTTCTTCAACTCCTTCCGGCTCTGCAACTCCTTCCGGCGGAACAGAAAAATCGCCAACTCCACCTACAAAAGATCCTAAATAAATATATAATTAATAATATCTCATCTCAACTAATGAAAAAATCATTCCTGGCTGCGTTGTTTGTTTTCGTCCTAACGGGCTTTGCTACTCATGCACAAACATTAAAATTCGGACACATTGATTCAGGTGCACTGATTCAATTAATGCCTGCGACTAAACAAGCGGATAGCACTTTGCGTAAATACGGTGAGTCTTTGGATACTCAATTAAAAGCAATGACTGCTGAGTATCAAACGAAGTTACAACACTATCAAGCGAAAGCAGACTCATTGCCGGATGCTATCAGAGCTACGAAAGAAAAAGAACTTACAGACCTGGGACAACGGATTCAGGACTTTCAACAAACAGCTCAGGAGTCAATCCAAAAGAAAAAAGAAGAGCTTTATAGCCCAATCTTAAAACGTGCTGAAGATGCAATTAAGCAAATAGCCAAAGATAAAGCGTATTCATATATTTTTGATACAAGTCTGGGGTCTATCATTTATGCACAGGAAAGCGATGATATTATGGCACTCGTGAAAGTGAAGTTAGGATTGAAATAATAACCTTTCATATAGGTCTTATTCTTTTATGAAGAGTTAAAATTATATCATTCAAAAATAAAAAAAGCCACCTGTTGAGGTGGCTTTTTTTTGTTTTTTCCACTCTGAGCAGAAGCGTATTGAGTCTGTTTATTTATGTCAATATTGTCTAATAACTGTCGTTATAATTTTAAGGCAATTATATTTTTTCCTTATGTAAAACTTTAAATTTACTTCCTCAGGCCGGAAAACCAATGCGGTGTACATTGTTAGTATTTTTATTAGTATGTGCAGCAGCAGGTGGTTATGCTCAATCGCTGAGCAATCTTCGTCGTTCCGTAATTTCAACCAAAGTTGACACTGTACAAATAGACACGCTAAGTATTGCGCCAGGGACATTCCGGGTGTCGAACGGTGAAGAAGCAATCGATACAGCTGCTTTTACTCTGGATTTTATAAATTCTAAATTGGTCTGGAAGAAAAAATCGGTGGCTTTTCAAGCGATTATGGTGGATTCAGTAGTCATTCAATACCGTGTGTTTTCATTTCTATTTTCTAAGCCTTATGTTAACAAGGACTTGAACCTGATAGGAAGAGGAAGCTCGTCCGGGACAGGTTATTATAGTCCGGGAACAGGTCAGCCGGAATTATTCAGAGTACAAGGATTGACAAAAAACGGAAGTATTTCCAGAGGCATTACATTCGGAAATAATCAGGACGTTTTTGTGAATTCCAGTTTGAATTTGCAGTTGGCCGGAAAACTCAGTGACAATGTTGAAATTCTTGCCGCTATTACAGATGAGAATATTCCGATTCAACCGGAAGGGAATACACAGCAATTGCAGGATTTTGACCGAGTCTTTATTCAGATATCAGATTCAACCAATAAGCTAATTGCAGGTGATTTCGATCTTAGACGACCGGACAGTTATTTTATGAATTTTTTAAAGCGAGGCCAAGGCGCATCATACTCCGGTATATTCAATTTGAGTGAGCAACCGAAAGTTAAAAAACGAATTTTAAAAGCCGGTAGTGCAATTGCTGTATCAAAAGGAAAATTTTCGAGACAACAATTAGCCGTGATTGAAGGAAATCAAGGACCATACAGACTCACCGGAAATAATGGGGAAAATTTTATCATTATTCTCGCCGGTTCGGAACGTGTTTATCTCGATGGGCAATTGTTGACAAGAGGTTTACAGAATGATTATGTCATCGATTACAATACTGCTGAAATAATCTTTACTGCTCGTCGTCTGGTAACAAAAGATATTCGAATATCATTGGAGTTTGAATATACCGATCGCAATTATGCTCGATCACTTTTATATGCAAATACTGAATTTGAAAGTGATAAATTAAAATTGAAGCTAAACCTTTATTCAGAACAAGACAGTAAAAATCAACCGCTCACCATTCAATTGGATAGTGCGAAAAAGCAATTGATGGCTGATATTGGTGACAGTATTCAATATGCATTTATTTCCACTGCTGACAGTGTAGTCTTCAATAGCACGAATGTTTTATATCAAAAGAAGGATACGGTTTCAAACGGAGTGATCTTTACAATTTACCAATATTCTACTAACCCTGATAGAGCTTTCTGGCAAGTCAATTTTTCTAATGTAGGAGTTAATCGTGGAAATTATATTCAGGAAATAAATGCAGCCAATGGGAGAGTGTATCGTTGGGTAACACCTATAAACGGAATTCCGCAAGGAACATTCGAACCGGTGACCTTGCTAGTGACTCCAAAGAAACAACAACTGGCAACCTTTGGCAGCGATTATATTTTCAATAAAAATAATTCTATTACTGCAGAAGTTGGATTAAGTAATTACGATGTAAATCTTTTTTCGAAAAAAGATAAATCGAATGATGAAGGTTTAGCTGGTCGGATTAATTACACCAATACTATTCCACTATCAGGAGACAGTGCGAACGGATGGCGATTGCAAAATAAAGTAGGATTCGAATTCGTAAATAGAAACTTTAAACCGCTGGAACGATTCAGAAATGTTGAGTTTGAAAGAGATTGGAATATAAATTCCGCGTCAATTTATGCAGATGAAAAGATTTCGTCTTTTCAAACTACTTTGGTGAATCCAAAGACCGGAAGTTTTTCATATCAACTTCGTAGTTATACCAAAGGAGTGTATAATGGTTTAATGAATTCAGGAAATACTAACCTGACCTGGAATCGATTTATGGTGAAAGCTAATGCAAGTTATTTGTCGACAAAAGGGGTCTCTAATCGGACTACTTTTTTGCGTCACTATGCTGATGTTGCAAGATCATTAGGTAGGATTGTAGTCGGTGTTCGCGAGAATACAGAGTATAACCGGTTTTTAAATTCTACGAACAGGATTCTTTTTTCCAATAGCTATTCATTTGAAGATTATCAGGTGTATTTAAATAAGTCGGACAGCTCTAAGTCTAAAGCGGGTATTAGTTATAAGAAACGAATTGATCGGCTACCATCAAATGAGAATTTGAAATTGAGTGCCGTTGCAGAAGAAATGAATTTCTTCACTGACTTTTCTTCGAATCCTCGTAATTCAATTCGTACGATGACAACTTATCGTTCACTCGTAATAAAGGATACAATTTTAACACGTCAGGAACCGGGAAAAATATTGTTGAATCGCATTGATCATACTGCAACTTTCCGGAATGGAATTGTCAGTGCTGTTACTTACTATGAAGTGGGAACCGGACAGGAGCGACGTCAGGAATATTATTATTTAGAAGTTCCTGCCGGACAAGGTGTATATGCGTACATAGGTGATTTGAATGGAAATAATGTAAAGGATGTTGATGAGTTTGCTATTGCAGCATTTTCATTTCAGGCAAAATATATAAGAGTGTATGTACAGACGAATAATTATATCAGTACACGATCAAATCAGTTCAGTGAAATTCTGACTTTATCTCCTGCCGGAAACAAAAGCTCATCTACCGGAACAGTTCCATTATTGCACCGGTTTTCAAATCAAACTTCTGTCCGGTTAGAAAAGAAAACAAAAGATGAAGCGCTTTTGTCATCGTTAAATCCTTTCAATCGTACGATCAATGATACTTCATTGGTTTCGACCACTACCAATGTAAGGAACATACTTTATTTCAATCGCACGAATCCTTATTACGGATTGGATTTTACATTGTTGGATAACCGCAATAAATCATTTCTTGCGAATGGATTTGAAACACGTATGTTAGTTTCCAGAACAATTAATATCAGGTGGAATGTTAATCGGGCAGTACTTGTTGCTCTTTTCTATGAGAATGGAGAGAAAAGTAATCGCTCAGAATTTTTTACATCGCGCGACTATAAAATATTCTTTGATGGTGTTGAACCTAAAATCACTTTGCAACCCGGTAATTCGTTTCGATTAAGTGCTGCATATAAGTACACGTCTAAACGTAATTCAATTGGGAATAAAGAAGTGACTTTTTTAAATCGATTTATACTGGATGCAAAATACACAACTGTTAATGCAGGAAATATCAATGCGAAAATCTCAGTAGTAAATGTTAAGTACGGCGGATCTGAAACAAGTTTTCTGACTTATGAATTACTGGAAGGATTTAAACCCGGAAGGAACTTAACCTGGGGAGCTGCTGTTCAACGTAATCTGGGATCTTCTATGCAACTTAGTTTGAATTACGACGGAACAAAATTACAAGGTTCGCCGGCGGTGCATACAGGAGGCGTACAGTTCAGAGCTTTTTTCTAATCTCGAAATTAATTCTGAGTAATTATTGTCGCTGTGTTTCGCCTTGTATTTTCGTCAGATCAAGCATTACAGAATCATAGATGACTTGCATCAACTCCGGCCGTTGTGTATAATAATGAAGGCTTTTTAAAAATTCAGCTTTGCTTAGCCGATGTTTATTCAAAATGTATTCCTGATAATCGTTCATCTTAAATCCTGCCGTGTCGGTGATTGTGTTTACTGAAATGGATGCCTGGGCTAAATGTAATTCAGTGAATAAAGAACGCATTTTTTCAGAATCGATAATGTCAGACGGAATTTGTTCCGCTTTTTTACCGCATGAAATAATTAGTAATGTGAAGAGAGTGGTAATGCAGATCCGGATGCTCATCGATTAAAGTGTAGGCGTTGTCCTTTTATTTCTTCGTTAAATTTTCCGTTTGAATACACTAAATTTCCATTTACAAATGTATGGACAATGGCTGAAGAAAAATGTTGTCCTTCAAATGGACTCCATGCACATTTAGCTAAAATATTTTCTTTTGAAACTATCCATGGCTGATTCAGATTCACAACTGCCAGATCAGCGAAGAATCCTTCTCTGATATAACCTCGATCACTGATTTGAAAACAATCTGCGACGTCATGTGCCATTTTTTGTGCAATATGCGCTAAGCTAATTTTTCCCTGATGATAAAACTCAAGCATAGCAGGAAGAGCATGTTGTACCAGTGGTCCGCCTGATGGAGAATTAAAATAGGTTCGGTTTTTTTCTTCCAGTGTATGTGGAGCATGATCTGTTGCAACTACGTCAATTGTGTTATCCAACACTGCTTTAAATATTGCCTCGCGGTCTTCGACCGTTTTTATAGCCGGATTCCATTTCATCAAACTTCCCAACCGGTCATAATCCTGATCAGAAAACCAGAGGTGATGAATACAAGCTTCTGCCGTAATTCTTTTTTGATTTAACGGAATATCATTTCTAAAGAGTTGTAATTCTTTTGCCGTGCTGATATGTAAAATGTGTAGACGTGTTCCATGTTTAATTGCCAATGCAACAGCATGTGAGGAGCTTTCAAAGCAAGTTTCTGCATCTCTGATAACAGGATGCATTTGGATCGGAACATCTTCACCGTATTTTTCTTTTGCTTCTTGTAAGTGACGACGTATACGTGGTTCAGATTCACAATGAGTAGCTATGAGCAGTTCAGTATTAGCAAAAATACGTTCCAACGCTTCTTCATTATCGACCAGTAAATTTCCGGTGGACGAACCCATGAAAATCTTGAGTCCGCAAATCTTTTTTCCATCAGCTCTCATGATCGCTTCGTAATTGTCATTACTTGCACCGAGATAAAAAGAATAATTAGCCAGAGATTTTTGAGCGGACAGTTGATATTTCTCCTCGAGCAATACATGGCTCAAAGCAGGCGGAGAAGTGTTTGGCATTTCCATAAAAGTAGTAATACCGCCGGCAACCGCTGCTTTTGGTTCCGTGTATAAATCTCCTTTATGTGTGAGGCCGGGTTCGCGAAAATGGACCTGATCATCTATTGCTCCGGGAAAAATATGCAAACCTTTCAGGTCGATGATGGTTGCATTCGGTGCAGAAATATTTTTTTCAATCTTTTCAATACGACCATTGCGGATGAGGAGATCAGTTATACTAACTTTCCCTTCGTTAACTACTGTGCCGTTGATAAGAAGAAGTGACTTCACTGTTTTATTTTATATTTTCGAAAAAGACTTTTCCATTTCATTTGCATGACACCCATTATAGCTTCTTTAAAAATACCTTTACTCATCTTACTTGTACCTTCAGTTCGATCAGTAAATACAATTGGCACTTCAACTATTTTAAAACCAAATTTCCATGCGGTGAATTTCATTTCGATTTGAAAAGCATAGCCGATGAATCGAATCTGATCGAGCGGAATAGTTTCAAGCACTTTTCTTTTGTAGCAAATAAATCCGGCTGTCGTATCCTTGATACTGATACCGGTAATCATTCGAACATACACCGATGCGTAATAGGACATGACGACTCTGCCTAAAGGCCAGTTGACAACATTTGCTCCTTTTATATATCGTGATCCAATTGCCAGATCTGCGCCTTCGGTAGCACATGCTTTATATAAACGAATCAGATCATCAGGATTGTGAGAGAAATCGCAATCCATCTCAAAAATATAGTCGTATTTCCGTTCAATGGCCCATTTGAATCCATGGATATAGGCAGTGCCTAGTCCAAGTTTCCCTTTTCTTTCTTCAATGAATAATCGGTCAGTAAATTTAGGGATCAAGTTCTTGACAATACTCGCAGTACCATCGGGAGAACCATCATCGATAATGACCACGTGAAATGAATGAGAAAGAGAAAAGACTTTGAGAATCATTTTCTCAATATTTTCCTTTTCATTGTAAGTAGGAATGATAACGATCGAATCAGGCACAGCTGGAGCTTATATGGGCGAATATACCAAATGTTGCGATTTAATTAGGATTCACTCAAAAAGTCGCAAACCTTCTTTTTAAATATAGGTCGAGCAACCACACTTTCAATTGACAAATTAAATTTTGCGCAAAAGTATAGCCGTGCTGTTGCGCCAACCTAATCAGGTTGAGTACAACAACGATGGCTCCGATCATCGATTCGCTGGTCGCTTGTAACTTTGCGTGTATGTTTCCCATTCCGTACAATCGTT
>JAYSPU010000107.1:0-25609 GCA_043721935.1 Bacteroidota bacterium
TGATATTGTTTGTCGTCAATTTCAAGAAGATATAATTGAGCCAGTAACTGATCCTGATAATTTCCCTGAAACGATAAAGGCATTTCTTTTCGTTCGTCATCAGGCGAAGTATTGTTTACGGAAGTTTTGTAATCTGGAATTTCGTCATCCTGAAGATATTCATCCAGACTGATTTCTTCTTCCTTTTCACCCAACTCTTCATCGTCAACTTCAGTTTCCTCTTCATCGTCCGTATTGTATTCATCTTCCTCTACCTCCGCACCTTCTTCGAGCGCAGGATTTTCCTGAAGTTCTTCTTTAATACGTTGCTCCAGATTCGCTACGGGAATCTGTAATAATTTCATGAGCTGAATCTGTTGAGGAGACAGCTTTTGAAGAAGTTTTTGCGAAAGACCCTGACGTAATGAACTCATAACAGCGTCTGCAATATATGCAGTTTGAAAAGTAATTGGTAGTAAATAGCAGGAAAAATTACAGCTTCTCTTTTATTTTTTAATTTTTCCAAACCCAGGCAGAATCCTTACCCAATGTATCGGCCATAGCCATGGCAGCTGATTGAGAAGAAAAACTACTGAATGTTACATAATTGCGACCGTTAGCCTCAATGATGGTTGCTGTTGAAAAACCTTTTGCACGAAGCATTTGTACTTGTGATTCAGCGTTTTCACGAATTTTAAAAACACCGGAAACCACATGATGATGGAAAGATGTAAGCACAATTTCAGGACGAGCTTCCGGAACTACTTCCGGTTTTATCGCTTCCGTTTTCGCTTCCGTTTTCTCCGGCACAACAGCAGCAACGTAAACCGTTTCAACTTTTGCAGGTGTTACTGCAGGAGGAGTTAATTCAACACTTTTGTTGAAGGTGTCTTTATTTGGAATAATTGCTTGTGAATCAAATGGAGAAAGCGAAGTGCTTTGGTAGTTTTTTGGAATAACCAGATATAAATTAAATGAAAACCAGGCGATGGCAGCAGTAAGTCCAATAGCACCTAAAATATTTTTCGTTTTTACCGAAGTAATTTTTCGTTTTTTCAGAGGAATTGACGGCCGACTTGCAATCGAACTTTTCTCTGTTTCCGGCAATTTAATCCGTGGTGAAAAATGAACAGGTTGCATCCCAAAACTATTCAGTAAATGATTCGCTTGTCGGTTCGCTTCAAATTGAATATTCCGCTCCGCATCGTAATACAATGTTCCGATGTTTGCCAAAGCCATCTTTCTTCCACTATCAATGGTTTCAAGACAAAGTGAAACAAATTTCTCAATTTCATTCATGGCCTCAGAATAGGTCATGTTTTCAAATGAAACTAAATGATTGGCAAGTAAGCCATCATTCCGACGCAGGTAAATATTAAAAGCAAGTTTTCGGAATGGAGGAAAAATCGTTTGAGTGGAAGCTGATACAGAAGCGTTTTGATTCGATGCTAAGAATCCGCCTAAATTAGGAACGACCACACAATCGTGTGAGTAAAGCAGTTCACTAATGTATTTTTCTATCATTTGTACTTCTTTTCCTGGCGAAGGCTAAAGTAGAAAAGAAATTCAGATGAGCCAAATTAGCTTCATCATTTTTGGACAGACAATCGCCATTTTCAACCGGAAAGAAAAGGCTGAAAATTGTTATTGGCTAACACTTAGCCTCTTAATTTGTCCAGTAAAAGATTTAATTGTTGCACTTCTTCTTTTGTAAGCGTTTGAAAAGGTAATTCTAAACTACTTTCTTCCTTATCGATTTCAGAAAGCAATTCAAGACCTTTTTCAGAAACAGATACCTGACAGGCGCGTCTGTCGTCCTGATCAATTTCTCTGCCGACCAAACCCTTCAATCGCAGCTTTTCAACAATACGTGAAGCATCGCTCATTCGATCCAACATCCGTTCGCGTATCAACTTGACAGTTGCAACATTTGGGCATTGGCCTCTTAAAATCCGTAGTACATTAAATTGCTGATAAGTCAGTCCGAACTTTTTCAGAAATGTTCCGTGATGCGAATTAATCCAATTGAATGTATAGATAATATTCAAAGCTGCTTTATGAGACTCACTTTTAAATTTTTTTTGCTGAATTTCCTCTTCTAGTTTCATCTGCTTTTAATTCATAGGAACATCAACGAACAACAGATTGGCATCGGTTATCGCTTTGATGTTAATTGCTTCTGTTTCACTAATTCCTATTGCGTCTCTTTTATTCAGAATTTCTCCTTCGATTTCTACCTGGCCTTCAATTACCATGATGTAAACACCATTTCCTTTTTTACTCACAGCATAACTTGTGGTAAATGATTTATCCAAATCAGCGAGAGCCAAAGCGGCGTCCTGATGAATGTAGAGTTCGCCATTTTTCTTAAATCCGGAAGCAACCGTTTGAATCTTATTGTGCCGATCTTTTTCGTCAAATGTTTTTTGATCGTATCGTGGTTCGATTCCATTATCTTTTGGAAAAATCCACAGCTGAAATAAATTCGTCGCTTTATCCGGCAGCGGATTGAATTCAGAATGCCGAACACCACTTCCTGCGCTCATGACTTGAACGTCTCCCGGTTTGATTACAGAACCATTTCCCAAACTGTCCTTATGTTGCAAAGCACCATCCAGAATGATGGTAATAATCTCCATGTCATTATGCGGATGCGTTCCAAACCCTTGGCCACCATCAATGATATCATCATTCAATACACGTAACAATCCGAAATGAACTTTTTCAGGATCATACCAGTTTGCAAAACTGAAACTATGGTGTGCATTCAGCCAACCGTGATCGGCATGGCCTCTTTCATTTGCACGATGAATTACTTTTTTCATTTTAATTTCCTTCTCTTAATTTAATCAATGTACTTGGTATTCCAAATTTTTCTCCGAAAACCAACTGATTCAACGACTTTCTTTCTCTCATCATTAGTTCCCGTTCTTTTAATTTTTCAGGTAGCGAATTCGGATCGCCTGCATATCCCAGGACAATCATACTTACCGGTTCGTATTCATCCGGAATAGAGAATAATTCTGTTGCCATTTCGGAATTAAATCCACCCATCTGATGCATATAAACTCCCTGAGCTGTTGCTTGCATTGATAAATTTCCAACGGCGAGACCGACGTCATGCCAGGCATGTTTATTTAATGTACCATTTGCATGATGTTTTTGTGCAACAACAATCATGAGAGCAGCGCCGGACTTAGCCCACGTACGATTTGCATCGTTCAGACAAGTCAGCATGCGATCAAAGTTTTCTTGTTCTTTTCTTTGCGCCAGGATAAATCTCCACGGTTGATTATTCATGGATGATGGCGCCCAACGGGCAGCTTCAAAAAGACCGGTTAACGTTTTTTCTGAGATTTCTTTTTCTGAAAATGCCCGAATACTTTTTCGTTCAGCGATTAGATTATGTATGTCCATCTTATTTTTCTAACCATGTTGTTTCCTGACGGTGTTGTCCATCACAAAACGGTTTGTTTTTTGAATGACCGCAACGACACAGTGCGAAATTTTCTTTTTTCTCGACTACCATTCCTTTGTCGTCAATTAATTCAATGGTTCCTGTTACTAAATAAGGACCGGTTCCTGTAATTTTTATTTGTGCATTCGTTGATTCTGTTGACATCTGTTCTGTTTTATTTTCACTTGTTATATAAGATAAAGCTCCGGACGGATATTTTTTTATTTGATTGATTATTTATTCCTTCGGATATTTTTTTTGTCATTTTTATTTGCTCACTCATTGCGGAAAGGATTGAATGGTCACGGGTTGCGTCAGGGTTTTATGTACCGGACATTTAGTTGCAATTACTTTTAACCGTTCCAGCTGTTCGTCAGAAAGATTTCCTTCCAGGTCAAGCTTTTGAAAAATTCTTGTTTTCTCTTCGCCTTCTTCAACGTACTTCTCCATGTTCAATGTCACGACTACTTTTTCCAAAGACCATTTTTTTCGATCAGCATACATTCGAATGGTAATGGCTGTGCAACTTCCAAGCGCGGACAATAAATATTGATGAGCTGTCGGTCCCAGATCTTTTCCATCGTGATCAACCGGTTCATCAGAAACAAGTACATGAGAACCGGCAATGATTTCCGTTTTGTAATGTTCTCCTGTATTTGTAATAACAATGTTCGTTTCAAATTTCATCTGTCCGTATGCTTAACGATTTTTACTTTCTAAAAAAAAGGCCGGTGTTTCGTTCACCGGCTTTGTCAAATCAATTATTGTTTGATTAACACAATGTCGATGGTGAAGTGAACTACATCTCCAACTACTGCTTCTCCTGTTTTTGCAGCATTTGAATACTTCAATCCGTAATCTTTACGATCGAGACTACCTGTTGCTTTGAATCCTGCTTTCACATTTCCCCAAGGATCAGAAACTGTTCCGCCGTAAACAACGGGAATTTCAACTGCCTTAGTCACGTCACGGATTGTAAGATCACCTACTAATACATATTTATTATTCCCTAATGATTTAATATTTTTTGATTTGAACGTAATCGTTGGAAATTTTTCAGCATTGAAAAAATCGTCACTCTTTAAATGTTTGTCACGCATTTCATTCTCCGTGCTGATGCTACTTACATCAACAGATAGGTCTGCTTTTAAATCTGACCAGTCTGCTTTTGAAGATGTAAATGTTCCATCAAACGATTTGAACTCACCCTCAACATCGGATATAACCAGATATTTTGTTACAAAGTGAATTTTAGTGTGAGCTTTATCAAGCTTCCAGTTTTGCGCATACGTGCTCATAGAGCAAAGAGCAACAGTGGTAAGGATTAGTAATTTTTTCATTTTATAGTTGTTTTTGATTTGTGATTGCAAATATAAGTTAAAACAATAGATGTTGTAACATATAATTTTACAGATTCATTATATTGTTGAATTATAGGTTTTTAAATTAAAAATTGAACTGGTGAAATACTCAGGAATGGCTTATTCAAATCTTAAAAACTCCGTATTCCAATCGCATGACGAGCTTCGCGAACCGTAGCAGAAGCACTTTCCCGGGCTTTTTCAGCACCTTGTTTAACAACCTTACTGATATACGATTCATCAGCTCCAATAGCCAGGATTTTTTCGCGTAATGGAGTTGTAAAAACGATCATGTCTTCGGCCAATTGCTTTTTCATGTCGCCATAGCGAATTTGCATTTTCGAATATGCTTCTTCAAAAAACTGAACAGTCTCCGGTTTCGAAACAACATTCATCAAGGAAAATAAATTCTGAACTGATTCCGGTTTTTCTTTTTGGTCACTTGTCGGTCCGCTATCGGTTACTGCACGCATTACTTTTTTCCGAATCACATCCGGTGCATCGGCAAGAAAAATTGCATTGCCTTCGCCTTCACTCTTTCCCATTTTACCTGAGCCATCAAGTCCCGGAATTTTAACCAGGTTCGTTCCAAAATTGAATGCATAAGGCTCGGGAAAAAGCTCAACATTATATATTCTATTGAATCGATTTCCAAATTGTCTTGACATTTCAAGGTGTTGTTCTTGATCTTTTCCTACAGGAACTTTAACTGCACGATGAATTAAAATATCCGCAGCCATTAGAGTTGGATACGTCAAAAGTCCGGCATTGATATTATCCGGTTGATTTCTGATTTTTTCTTTGAATGAAGTGCAGCGTTCTAATTCGCCAACATAAGCGTTCATATTTAAAAGCAAATACAACTCTGCTATTTCCGGCAAATCACTTTGTACATATATAGTAGCCTGATCCGGATCTATTCCGCATGCCAGGTATTCAACCAGCACCTGTTTTACATTCATGTGAAAATCGGCCGGGTTTGGATGTGTTGTTAACGAATGATAATCCGCAATGAAAAAATAACAGTTGTATTCCTCTTGCATTTTCAGGAAATTACGGATAGCTCCGAAATAATTACCTAAATGCAGATTACCTGTTGACCGGATTCCACTTACAACGACTTCTTTATTCATGTGGCGAAGATAAAGAAAAGGTAGCGTTCAGACATAAATAGAATTACCCTATCCGACAACCTTTTTAAGTCTTTCTACAATAAGGGCTACACCCGGACAAATCATGGTATTCTGAAAAGTAATGGCTAATTTTTGACGAATGTCTTTTTGTTGTGTATGAGGATATTCTCTGCATGCATTTGGGCGAGACTCATAAACAGAACAATAATGGTCAGTTTTAAAAAAAGGACAAGGCATTGATTTAAAAACATAATCACCGTCTTCGTCAACTCGCAAAAACGTTTATGTAAAATCAGCCGACCGCATTTTCTTATGATCAGCAAGTCGCTGAACATCGCGGGATTTTAATAGTGGGCCTGTCGTCTTGCAACAATTTGCACATTGAAGACAATCGATAGTTTCAAAAATCTCTTCATGCGATTGATTGGTTATCTGATCCAGATCCTGCATTTTTTTTCTTTCAGCTTTTCGAGAAAACGCTTGTTTTCTCTTTTCTTGCTGACAGCAGTTCTGAGAATTTCCTGATAGGCTTCGTTCACGCAAACAAAATACGAAACGAAAAGGCAGAACTAAAGCAAAATATTTAAAGCCTAACGGCAAATCGCAATGTGTATGATCAAACAGAAAAGTGAAAAACACAGGAAACAATTTGAGTACTTGTCGCTACTACCTGCTATTCAATCAAGTCTGTAAATCCCATATTTCCTGCAATATTAATACTCGTTAGCCACTTGATTATTCGACCGATTTAACCACCAACGTATTGGCCGATTCTTTTAACTTTGCATCATGCGTAAAAAACTGTTTCTATTAGACGCCATGGCACTTATTTACCGTGCCTATTTTGCGTTCAGCAACAATCATCGGATTAATTCAAAAGGCATGAACACTTCTGCTGTTTTTGGATTTACCAATACATTGCTCGATCTTTTTAAAAAAGAAAATCCCACTCATATAGCAGTGGTCTTTGATACTGCAGCGCCCACTTCACGTCATGAAGAGTTTCCTGCATACAAAGCCCATCGTCAGGAAATTCCGGAAGACCTTGCATTAGCAATACCGATTGTAGTTAAGCTATGTGAAGGATATAATATTCCGGTCATTTCACTTGATGGATTTGAAGCGGATGACATCATTGGTACTCTTGCAAAACAAGCAGAAGCGCAGGGCTTTGAAACATTCATGATGACGCCGGATAAAGATTTTGGTCAGCTCGTTGACGAACACACATTTATTTACAAACCGGCACGTGCAGGAAATAGCGCAGAAGTTTTAGGCATTACAGAAATTTGCAATCGTTGGGAAATTACACGAGTAGATCAGGTACGAGATATTCTCGGACTGATGGGAGACAGTGTCGATAATATCCCGGGCATTCCAGGTGTTGGTGAAAAGACGGCGATACAACTGATCAAACAATTTGATTCCATTGAAAATCTTTTAGAGCATACTGATCAATTGAAAGGTAAGTTGAAAGAAAAAGTTGAATTGAACAAAGAGTTGGCCATTCAATCGAAACGTTTGGCAACTATTATAACGGATGTTCCGATTTCTATTAAGCCTGAAGAACTGTCTGTTGTTGAACCGAATCGTGAAGCATTAAAAGAATTATTTACTGAATTGGAATTCCGCCGGATGGTTGAATTGTTCAGTGGTTCTGCTCCACAAAAAGCTGCTGAAACAGTTGTTAAAAAATCTGCTAAAGCAACCAGTCAAATAAATCTTTTCGCACCGGCAACAGAATCAACATCCAATGAAACGACAGATGGATCGCTTTTCCCGACAGAAACATCTTCGCATAAAAACATTCACAACACACCTCATGATTATGAATTAGCGGATACGGAGGAAACAAGAAAAAAGCTTCTGGACAAATTGAGTAAGTCAACATGGATTTGCTTTGATACAGAAACCACATCACTCGACACAAGCGAAGCAGAATTAGTAGGGCTTTCCTTCTCGATTGAAAAGAACAAAGCCTTTTACATTCCTGTTCCGGCAGATCGAAAAAAAGCGCAAGCTATTGTAGAAGAGTTTCGTCCTATTTTTGAGAGCAAAGACATTGTTAAAGTTGGTCAGAATATTAAATATGATCTGGCTATTCTTCGCGGATATGGCATTGAGATTCATGGAAAATTATTCGACACGATGATTGCTCACTTTCTGATTCAACCGGACATGAGACACAACATGAACATTCTGGCTGAAACGTATCTTAATTATTCTCCGGTTTCTATTGAAGAGTTAATTGGAAAAAAAGGAAAAGACCAATTGAACATGCGGGATGTTGCATTGCCTGTGATAGCTGAATATGCAGCAGAAGATGCAGATATAACCCTACAGTTAAAAGATGCTTTCAATCCAATGCTGGATGAAACGGGTGTTCGCAAATTATTTGAAGAAGTAGAAATGCCTTTAGTCAATGTTCTGTCTGACATGGAAGCGGAAGGAATATCCATTGATAAATCTTCTCTTGCCGAGCTTTCCAAAACACTTGAAACCGATATTCAACTGGTCGAAAAAGAAATTCAGACAATGGCCGGTTCGTCTTTTAATATTAGTTCGCCAAAGCAAGTCGGAGAAGTGTTATTTGATGTCCTGAAAATCGTTGATAAACCTGCAAGAACTAAAACAGGTCAGTACTCAACCGGTGAAGATGTATTGAGCAAATTAGAATCGAAGCATCCAATTGTCAGACGCATTCTGGATTATCGTGAACTTGTTAAATTAAAAAACACCTATGTTGATGTTCTGCCGTCAATGGTCAATCCACGTACAGGACGAATTCACACATCATTCAATCAAGTCGTTGCGGTAACAGGACGATTAAGTTCTGACAATCCGAATCTGCAGAACATTCCAATCCGCACCGAACGTGGACGTGAAATCCGGAAAGCGTTCATTCCGCGCAGCAAAGAATTTACACTGCTCTCGGCCGATTATTCTCAAATTGAATTACGCATCATTGCCGAACTAAGTGAAGACAAAGGAATGATGGATGCTTTTATTAGTGGAGAAGACATTCATGCTGCAACTGCTGCAAAAGTTTATGGAATAGCATTGAAAGATGTCACTTCTGACATGAGACGAAATGCCAAGATGGTCAACTTTGGAATCATCTATGGAATTTCTGCTTTTGGTTTATCGGAGCGATTGAATATTCCTCGCAGTGAAGCCAAGTCGATTATTGATAATTACTTCATGCAGTATCCCGGCATTAAAGATTACATGGATGAATGCATTGTATCTGCAAGAGAGAAAGGATATGTTGAAACCATTCTGGGACGACGTCGCTATTTACGCGACATCAACTCAGCCAATGCAACGGTACGCGGATTTGCAGAACGAAATGCCATCAATGCACCTATTCAGGGAAGCGCTGCTGACATGATTAAAGTTGCAATGATCAATATTCACCATGATCTGAATCCGAAAAAGTTTAAATCAAAACTTCTACTCCAGGTGCATGACGAATTAGTCTTCGACGTACATCAGGATGAAGTTGATGAGGTAACAAAAATTGTCAGTCACCGAATGAAAACTGCCTTACCATTAAAGGTTCCAATTGAAATCGGAATTGGCACGGGGAAGAATTGGCTGGAAGCGCATTGATTTCTGTAGTCAGTATTCAGTGAGACAAAAGGAATTCTAGAACACGCCCATCTCTGTGATCTTTATTTCCTTCAACGCTGTGTCACCTTAAAAAGCAATCCGAAACTTCACGCCAGCTGAAAGTGCGGGGCGGAGATAAAATTTATCATCAACAAAATTAAGCGGAATAATAGTTTCTGATTTAATGTCCGGTTGTTTGAGAATATCTGTTCGATGAACTACAGTTCCACTTAATCCGGCTCCGTAATAGATTTCAAAAGCGAAAGTAGAATTCATCTCATACACTTTTCCCCATAAAATTTCAAGCGTTACTTTGTCACGAAACCGGCTTTGATAAATTCTTTCCGTTTTCGTAGCAGTGACATCATTTTTAAACCACTGCTTGTTAAAATACAAATAACGAAAACTTATTCCCGGTGAAACATAATCGCGCCATTTGGAATCATCGTCATCTTTTCGTTTAAATATTTTGTAATACATCCTTGCACCAAATCCATGTTCTGAAAAATAATGTGAATTTGTCCAGTCATCTGCAAGCGATTCAACTGCGTTATTTACATATACCAAACCGACATTTACCTCAATAGATCGTCTCTCTGAAAAAAAATGTTCAATGGTGAAATTTAATTCATTGGTTAATGATCGTGTCAGATTAAAAGCAATTGCATTTCGCTTATAAGGTGGAAGATCCTGTGCATTGGTAAAAATGCTCATCAAACAGAATAAAATGCAAATGCTCAGGTCTTTTCTTATCACACAGCAAATCTTCAAAAAAAAACACGGATAAACAACAGTACAATGGAGATGTGGTCAATAAATTAAAACAAAAGGCCGGTTCATTGAGAACCGGCCTTGATTGTGATTCGCCTTCATTCGGATTTATTCGAGTGAACTTACGAGACGATTAATTTTCTGATATGATGCTTATTTCCTACTGACAAATCGATCAGATAAATACCGGACGGTAGTTCAGGAAGTTTAATCTCATGAACACCTGAAGGCATTTGTTCGGATATAACTTGATGAATCAGTTTACCTAAAACATCTTTAATTTCCAGATTTATCAGATTGTTTTTAGCCAGGTAAAAAGAAACATTTGATGATCCGGTTGAAGGATTTGGATAAATCGTGAATCCCGTCTTAACATCTTCAGCCTCATCGATACTAACCAGGTTTCCGGTAATATTAATTTCATCGACATATGTGTTGTTCCCACGATTACTGATATTCTGGAATTTAATACGAACATTCGGTTTCAATGCAAAGGGATTCATACTTATGCTCTCTGAACGCCATTGAGCAGAAGAAGTAGGAGAGAAAGAAGAAGTTACGACACCTGCAGTAGCCAGAGTCGCACCTGATTTTCCCCAACGCTGTGTCCATGTTTGTCCGCAGTTAGAAGTTGCAAACATTTTTAATTCATCTGTAGAAGTAGTACTTCGTTGTGCATTTGACACTTTGAAAGAAACTGCTGGCAAGGTGACATTCGAAAAATCAATCGATGGAGAAATCCATTCGTCAATTTGTCCTGCAGTATTGTTGTAATTATTGATTCTTAAAGAAGCAATTCCTCCGCTACCGGCATTTGTTACAATGTCCCATGTAAAACCATTATCAGGATTTACAAGATAACCATCAGCTCTTAGTAAGTCAGTCGGACTTTCAAAACTGTTGACAAAAGGAACTGTATCCAACGCACTTGCACTTACACGAATGAAGGCTGACCTTGTAATGGAGTCGGCTCCGGCAGTTGATGTTACGCGAAGTGTAACAGGGTACACACCGGCAGCTGCATAGGTGACAACCGGTGAAGAGTCTGTTGTCATAGCAGGTGATCCGCCGATGAATGTCCATTCCCAAGTTGAAATTGCAGCTCTCCAGCTTTGATCAATAAATTGTATAGGAGCGCCTGCACAAACTGTAAAATTTGTAGCTGTAAAATCAGCGATCGGAATACAAACCTGAATCGGACTTCCATCCGTTCCTGTTGCAGTAAGATTGGCCGGAAGCCAAAGACTACTACGTCTGCTTAATGCACTATTCAAGGCTGCTTGCATTCGAAGTGCCTGACCCTGCGTAAACATGGTTGTACAATAAGAATAGTCCATATGATTCTGTACATTTTCTATTGCAGGAACATTACAAACAGAACCATTCAATGTACATGCTGTATAACCTTGTGTTTGCGGAGTATCTCCAACTTGATCATCTCCACAAGCGGTACCTACTGAATTTCCCGGTCCCCATGGATGATACAAATTGAGTACGTGACCTAATTCGTGTGTCAGTGTACGGGCATTGGTTTGACTACTTTGTCCGATACTGCCTACATAATTGTAACGGGATAAAATTCCATCCACTGAATTACTTGCTGTTCCGGGAATGTATGCATAGGCCGCTGCTCCGGAATTTACAAGGGATTTTGCAACCCAAATATTAATGTATTTATTATTTGGCCAAGGATTGAATTTCGCTGCATCATCTGCCGCATATGTTTTAGTCGTTTGAATGCGATCAATTCCATTTGTACAAAGTCCATTCGGATCAATCGAAGCAAGTCGGAATTCAATTTGGCAATCTGCTGCTATTCCCTGAAACATTGGAATGGTCACTGATGTATCCGCATTTAATTTTCTGAAGTCACGGTTGATTACCTCCATGGCATCCAAAACCTGAGCATCGGAAATATTTTCCGGACCATAATCATGTAGAATGTGAAATACTACAGGAATGATATACAATGCACCACCGCTAGTTCTGCGTGTTTGAGAATTCTGAACAAACTGTTGAGTGAAACGCTCCAAATCTGCACGCTTCTGTAAAATCGTTGGATCGTTTTGAATGGCTTTCTGATAGTAAAAATCGGTGAGACAAAACTCACTCCGGTCTTGTGAATAGCCGAAGAATGTGCTGATAACACCAATTGATACAAGTAGTAGTAATTTTTTCATTTTATAGTTCTTCTGATTTTAAACTTTGGATAATTACAAAAATACGGAAAAATCTAGTTTTACCGTAGGCTGACGGCATTATGACATTCAATTGACGTTCTTCTATTGAAAAGCTTGACGTATGTCTTCCAGTAAATCTGATTCGTCCTCGATTCCAACGCTTAAACGCAATAAACTATCCGTCACACCTGATTTCTCACGAATTTCTTTTGGAATAGAAGCATGTGTCATCGTTGCCGGATGTCCAATTAACGACTCAACTCCACCGAGCGATTCTGCAAGTGAGAAGACTTTTGTTGTGGATGCAAAATGGAATGCATCTTCAAGTTTATTGCCTTTTAGTGTAAAGGAAATCATGCCACCAAAATCTTTCATTTGCTTTTTTGCAATATCATGATTCGGATGCGTTTCAAAACCCGGCCAATAGATCTTGTCAACCTTCGGCTGTGTTTTCAAAAAATGAGCGATGGCACGTCCGTTTGCACAATGACGTTCCATTCTGATGTGTAATGTTTTGACTCCGCGCAGAACAAGAAAGCTATCCATCGGTCCGGGAGTTGCTCCACAGCTATTTGCAATAAATGCTAAGTCTTCAAACAGCTTATCATCGTTTGTACAAATTGCGCCCATGACAACATCGGAGTGACCGCTGATGTATTTCGTAACTGAATGCATGACAATTGATGCACCGAGATCTAAAGGATTTTGTAAAAAAGGAGAAGCGAATGTATTGTCAACTACCAGTATTAAATTTTTCTCTTTTGTTATTTTGGCAACGCCTGCAATGTCAATAATCTGCATCACCGGATTTGTAGGTGTTTCCACCCAAATCATTTTGGTTTTATCCGTTACTGCTTTTTGAATATTCTCTGTACTGCTCATGTTAATGAACGTGAACTTTATTCCAAAATGCTCGAATACTTTTGTAAACATCCGGTACGAACCACCATATAAGTCATCCGGTGCTAATACTTCATCACCGGGGCGCAGTAATTTTATGATTGCATCTTCTGCACCTTGTCCGCTTGAAAAACATAATCCGTGCTTTGCATTTTCCAAAGAAGCAAGACACTTCTCTAATGCTACACGTGTAGGATTTTTACCCCGCGCATATGCATACCCTTTGTGCTTACCCGGACTTTCCTGAACATAGGTACTGGTTTGATAAATTGGTGTCATGATTGCACCTGTTGTCGGATCAGGCTCTTGTCCGGCATGGATGGCGCGTGTTCCAAACTTATATTGACGGTCGTTTTTCATATGGCGAAATTAGGAAAAAGATCGGGGTGAAAAAGGCGATTAGTCAACCTTTATTCCGTCTTCATACCAAACATTATTTCAATTAATGGGTTGTTTCTTTACCTGTAAAAATTCATTTCTTCAATGTAATCCCACACTTTTTCCGGCATCATATAGCGGACGTCTTTTTTATTCTTGATTGCCTCGCGAATAAAAGAGGAAGATATTTCCATCACAGGAGCTGAAATCATTTTCACTTTTGGATGGTCGATCCATTCATCTATGGATGCGTCTTTTCTGGGATATACATACAGCTCGCATTGTTCTAATATTTGTTCCCAGTTTTTCCATTTCTTAAATGTAACCAGGTTGTCACTTCCTAATATTAAAACAAATTGTTGTTCGGGATGTTTTTCCTGCAAATAAGCAAGTGTATTAATCGTGTAACTTGGTTTTGGCAACTTGAATTCTATATCAGATGCTTTTATTTTTCGATTACTTCCAATTGCAGTTTTAACGATAGCCAGTCGGTGATAATCCTGAAGCAATGTTTGTTTTAACTTCAACGGATTGTGCGGCGAAACTACGAGCCACACCTGATCCAGATCCGTAAACTCTGCCATATAACTCGCAATCACCAAGTGTCCGCAATGGATAGGATTGAATGAGCCGAAAAAGAGTCCTGTCTTTGACATAATTTACTTTATGTTTTTTCAATAAAATCATTGACTAGTAAGCGTGCTTCCTTTAATGCAAATTCAAGTTGATCATTCACAATAATTCGGTCGAATTGAAAAGCAAATGACAACTCATGCTCTGATTTTGCAATACGTGTTTTATATGATTCGGGAGTTTCAGAATTTCTGGCTTGTAATCGTTTGTGCAATTCTTCCACTGATGGCGGGCGAACAAATACGGCGAGTAATGCTTCACCATATATTGATTTTATTTTCAATCCGCCTTCTACATCAACATCGAATACAGGAATTTTTCCTTCCGACCATACTTTTTCTATTTCCTTTTTCAATGTTCCGTAATATCCACCGGGATAAACCTGTTCCCATTCAACAAATTCATCTTTTTCAATTCGCGATTTAAATTCGTCTACAGAGATGAAAAAATAATCGACACCATCGACTTCATTGATTCTTTTGGCACGTGTTGTTGCTGAGACGGAAAATTTTAAGCGCGGATCGGTTTGCAGTAAATGGTGAACAATCGTTGTCTTACCACTTCCTGATGGGCCACAAAACAAAAGCAATTTGCCGACTGAATGCGTCATAAAATATTTAACGACTGTTCCTTAATTTTTTCAAGATCATCTTTTATGTTCACAACGATCTTTTGCATATTCGCATCGTTTGCTTTGGCTCCAATGGTATTTATTTCCCTGCCAATTTCCTGTGAAATAAAATTTAATTTTTTCCCGGCAGAAGGATCCGATGCCATTGTTTGTATGTAATAATCGCAATGACTTCTTAACCGTACTTTCTCCTCTGAAACATCCAGTTTTTCGATATAAAAAATCAATTCTTGCTCAAAGCGATTACGATCGATGTTTGCAAATTGAATAAACTCTTCCAGTGAACCTTGTATTCTTTTTTTAATGGTCTCAATTCGCAATGGCTCGTATTTTTCCAGTTCAATAATTCCTGAAAGAATACCTGCAATTCTAATTTCCATGTCTTTTTCTAATGCAGCGCCTTCTGTCTTCCGAAAGTTGTTAAACTCTTCCAATGCTTTTCGAAAAGCTTTGTGTGCAGCGTCCCATTCTCCATCCTGCAATTCTATGTTTTCTGAATTCATTACATCCGGCATGGATAGAATCAATGAAAGCAAATTGCCGGTGTCCAGATTAAATTCAGTGCTTAACGATGATAGTTCATCGTGATAGGCTCTGGCTAAATCACGATTGATACCGGTACGACGATTGCTTTCAGGAGATTCAATCGAGAAGAAAACCTCCGCTTTCCCGCGTTCAATAACTTTAGAAAGTTCCGAACGTAGATCCATTTCCTTTTCTTTATAGACAGATGGAAGCCGCAAGTTCAAATCGAGAAACTTACTATTCACTGAACGGATTTCAACTGTAATTTTTTTTCTTTCAAATTCAACAGTCGAGCTGCCGAATCCTGTCATAGAACGAATCATGGGATGGGATCAAAGCGAGGACAAAAATAGCTTAAGATTTCTCTTTCACAAGGCTTAACCGGCTTCCGCTTACAAGATAGACCCCGAAAAAGATCAATAAACAAGCTAGAACCTGAATTAATGTAACCGGTTCTCCTAAAATGGACAATGAAATCGCCGTCGCAAAAATGGGCTGCAGGTAAAT
The DNA here is from genome assembly GCA_043721935.1 of Bacteroidota bacterium. GTDB lineage: Bacteria > Bacteroidota > Bacteroidia > AKYH767-A > 2013-40CM-41-45 > JADKIH01. The sequence goes on from JAYSPU010000107.1 coordinate 16,068, forward strand.
GTAGAAACTGACCACAGACGGACTTAGCATTCTTAGTCCATATATATTCAGCATGTAGGCAAAAAAAGTGGTGGCAATGATGACAAAAATAAATGACAGCCAGACAGACGTAGTAAACGTTGACCATTCAATTTCTGTAACTTCTTTAAATCCAAAAGGAATAACCATGATGGTTCCGAAAATGAACGTGTATTTTACCAATAACCATGGACTGTATTTTTTCATTAGTGGCTTGACCATTACGAGGTAAACAGCATATGAAAACGCATTGACAAAAATCATCGTATCGCCCAATGCAGATGCCTGACCACTTTGTTTACTGAGTAGAATTAGTCCACCTGCTCCTGCCACTCCGCAAATGATTCCCCAAATTCTACGTCCTGTTATTTTTTCTCTGATGACCAATGCAGCTACGACGAGAACGAGGATTGGATTCGAAGTCATGATGAGCGCAGCATTTATGTTACTGGTCAGGGATAATCCTTTGAAAAAAAGCAACTGATTCAATGCCACACCGAACAATCCCAACAGCACCATTTTAGGATAATCTTTTCGCTCAATTTCATCTTTCACTTTTAAATAACTACACATTAAAATGAAAAGGATAGACGCAATTCCTGCGCGCAACAATATAAATCCGGCCGGTTTGATATAAGCCGGCATGGCAATTTTCGCTATGCTGAAATTTGCTCCGTAGATCAGGTTGGCGACCAGCACTGCAACATGTGCTTTTTTAGTTGTGCTCATCCTTGTAAGGCGACTTTTCCGGCAGCAACTTGCTTGGCAGAATTTCCTATAAAGATTTGTTTTCCAACGATTAAAACCGGTCGTTTCAAAAAAGTGTACTCTTCCAAAATGTATTTTCGATATTTCTTTTCCGTTAGTGTCATGGCATTCAAGCCCATGCTTCTGTATTTCAACGCTACCCGGCTAAACAATGCCTCAAAAGAGCCGGCCAGATTCGCCATTTCATCGATTTGAGCAGGAGTAATCTTTTCATTCTTAATGTCCTGCAAAATTACCTCATTACCAAGCTTCCATTCTTTTAGAATTCTGGAACAAGTACTGCAAGTGCTTAAGTAATATATCTTTTTTGTCATAAAGATTGGATAACAGAAAAACGGAAGCGAAGTTAGCGTTAAAGTAGCCAAAAGGTTGGGAAATTTTCTTTATGTTTGGTTCCTAATCGATTGCAAGTGGAAAAAATATTTGAAATAAAACTACCGCAGTTTGAAGGTCCATTCGACCTGCTGTTGTTTTTCATTGAACGGGACGAAGTAGATATACAGGACATTGCTATTTCTACTATTACGAATGACTTTCTGGATTACATTCATCATATGAATGAACTTAACATGGAATTGGCCAGTGAGTTTATTCTTGTTGCTGCATCGTTGATGCGTATCAAAGCAAAAATGTTGTTACCTCGTCCGGAAATTGACGAACAAGGAAATGAAGTTGATCCAAGAAAAGATCTGATTGAACGTCTTTTACTATATAAGCAATACAAAGAATCGTGTGAAGAATTGAAATTACATGAAGAAGATCGCAGCCAGAAAGTTCCGCGTGGAAATATTCAAAAAGAATTGGCAACGATTGCACTTCAAACATCTCATGCGGAGGAGTTGATGAATCTGACGTTGTATCAATTACTAAACAGTTTCAATAAAGTATTGAAACGCTTTGATGCAGAAAAAAATAAAGTGGTTCATAAGGTTACTACTTATCCGTACACGATTGCCGAACAGAAAGTTAAAATTAAATCGGTACTACGAGGACAGGAAAAAGTTCCGTTTACCGAATTCATTTATACCTGTGAGAATAAAGTACACGCCATCTATACCTTTCTTGGAATTCTGGAATTATTGCAGGAACAGATTATTCGGCTTACACTTGGACTTGGTTACAATAATTTCTGGCTAAGCGAAGTTACCGAAGAGGTCGCATCTTAATTTAGCAGACTTAATTTTTTAATGCAACCTGACAGCAAGCAAATTCTTAAAGCTTTTCGTCCGGGTCGGATCGCCTTACCCATCTTACTTGGATTGGGTGCAGCGACTTACCTGCTCTTAAGGAATTTTGATAAACACGCCTTCGATACTATTCGCTGGACGTGGAACAGTTCCTTCTGGATTATGATGGCCTTGCTCATGATGGTTATTCGTGACGGCGCATACATGGTGCGTATCCGTGCACTTACTGATCAACATCTGAATTGGAGAAGTGCGTTCAATGTAATCATGCTCTGGGAATTTGCTTCGGCTCTTGCTCCCGGTATGCTTGGCGGCGGATTTGTATTTGCCATTTTCATTTTGAATCGGGAAAAGATCAACATGGGAAAAAGCATAACAGCGATTATGCTTTCTTCTTTTCAAGATGGAGTCTTTCTGGCAATAATGGCACCGCTGGTTTATTTTACTGTTGGAAAAGAACAACTCTTTTCAACGCTGGATATTACCAGTATTAATCCTGTTAAATTTGGACAGGGTTTTTTCTATTCCTTCTGGACCGTTTATTTTATTATTCTTGCTTACAAAGTATTTGTAGCGTATGCACTCTTCATCAATCCGCGCTTCATTAAATGGTTATTGCTTCGGCTCTTCTCTTTGCCAATATTAAAAAGATGGAAACACAATGCACGTGATACAGGATCACAACTCATCATTGCTTCTGAAGGACTAAAAGATAAAAGCAGAGGATTTTGGTTTTATTCATTCGCCGGAACATTTGTTTCCTGGACAGCTCGCTACACAATTGTCAATTGTTTGATTCTCGCTTTTCACAATGTTCCTATAGACAACTTCCTGATTTTTGCCCGACAAGTCGTCATGGGAATTATTATCCTCTTTAGTCCGACTCCTGGCGGAAGTGGCATTGCTGAATTTATGTTCAGCGATTTCCTCGGAGAATTCATCCCGAAAGGACTTGCTGCATCCATGGGACTTTTATGGCGGATGGTTTCTTATTATCCATATTTGTTTATTGGCGCCATCATTCTACCAAGATGGATTCGAAAGAGGTAGATCCGTTTGTTCCCTCCCTGAGCTTGTCGAAGGGAAATCAAAAAGCAAAGCTCAACGCTCTCTGAGCTTGTTGAAGGGAAATCAAAAAGCAAAGCTCAACGCTCACTGAGCGTAGTCGAAGGGAAATCAAAAAGCAAAGTTAGACGCTCCCTGAGCTTGTCGAAGGGACCCCCTTTCTGCGCAATCTGCGGGAAAAAATTCAGCATTAAATCATAACACAACCGTTGATGTTAACATTAACCGTAGGTGTTTCTCCCGCAGATCTCGCGGATCACGCGGAGATCACGCAGATTAATTGTTCGATTTTTCAACTGACTAACTGACAACTAATCAACTGACATTTAAGAAGCCCAAATCTCCTCTAACACTTTTCTTGATTTAATAAGACCAAAGTTTTCGATATGAAGTTGATAAAACTCGATGATAGTATCCAGTAATTTTCGTCTGGTCTCTAACGAAATATTTAACAGCGACAACAAATCAAAACTGTTGCGAATCGCATGTGCTAATGCCTGGCCCAGATCTTTCTGAATATAATGTGGGTGAGTTGGAATATGAGAAATGAAGTTTCCGTTTCGCAAATCGAAAATAGAATCTGTTTCTGAAAAATTATCCAAAGGAAAAAAACCAAGAAAGCGTGTCAGACGGATTAGAAACAACAAATGAAAATCAGGAGGTGCTTCACTTGATTCGTCCAATGCAACTATGGAGTTGTGTATATATGTAAAAACATCATCGTTCGATTCTTCCTCCTTAATCGACTTTGCAACAACTTCAGCCAAAAAAAGTATGAGCGAAGTTTTATAAATATCAAAAGAAATTGATTGTAACGGTGGTTGCGGTTTTATCTCTGAGATACGCTGAAGTCCGGGTCGCTCTTTATGATAGACGACCATTTCAACCGGTGTCAACGGTTGAAAAACGTTGAAGTGAACTTTGGGATTTTTTTTACGGACACTATTTACGAGGTACGATTGCAAGCCAAACAACTCCGTGTATATTCTTGCAATTACACTGGTTTCTCCATAGTCCGTAGTGGAGAGAACAATACCTCTTGTTTTATGCAGCATTATTTTGCAAAAAGCAATTTTGTAACACACGACTCCGAACCGTCTTCGTTCGTTACATACACAATGTAAACGCCTGTCTGTGCTCTTTCACCGTTGAAATTTTTTCCATTCCATATTGCTTGTCCGCCATTCGCTTTCATGTGATACACAATATTTCCGGCTATGTCTGTAATTCTTACATCGGCATTGTTGACGAGTCCGGTGATGGCAACAGGTCCGTTGTAATCGTGACGCACCGGATTTGGATAGACAAAATAATCCTCGCATTTTTCTCCGCCTTCTGTTGCGTCTCCACGAAACGAAACAATTCCTTTCTCAGTAGCAAAAAACACTTCTCCGGTTTTATCATCCAGCGCTATACTAATGATGTTGTTCGATGGTAGCGGAGAATTCTCTTTATTAAATTTCAACAATTGTTTTGTTCCGTCAGCAGAAAGCAAAAACGCTCCTGCACTATACGTTCCAAACCATTTTCTGTTAGCACCATCAACAACAACCGATGTGACATTCTCTGATTCCAATAAATATTGCGCATAACCATCTTGTACAATGATGACTTGTTGTGCATCTGAATTTCCTCCTGATAATGCATTACCCGGATTATAAATCACAGCAACTCCTTTATCTGTCCCAATCCATATTGCTCCGTCTTTATCTTTTGCAATGTCATTCACAAAAAGTGAAGGCAAATTTCCAAATCCCGAACGGTCAATTAATCGTTTAAATCCCGACAACGTGGGTGTATTTAAATCGCGCTCTTTAAAAACGCCGATTCCCGATCCTGTACTCGCTCCTTCGCGAGCAATGAACCACTTCTGTCCAAAATCGTCGACAATTAATTTATATAAGCCATACGTTGAAACATTTACATCGCTGATAATAAATGAATGCCAGGTTCCATTTCTTTCTCTTGCAAAAATTCCATTCCTGTTCGACGAGCACATTCCCCATAAAACACCATCGTTATCAAAACTAATTGCTCCTACTAAAAAATAATTCGGAATGGTGCTGTGAGAAACGATTGTACTGTTTTGGTTGGTGTAACGATTTAGTCCTCCTGATGAAGAATATTCCAATAATCCATTTCCCCACGAACCGATGTAAGCATGTTCAGGATCGTTCGGATCAACGGCTACAGAAATCACTGACTTTGATCCGAACAAACAAAGTCCCTCATACACGGGGTCGTTGTAGCAGGTAAATGCTTTCCAGTTATTGTCTTTGAAAAAATAAATTCCTTCTTTGACACTGTAATCCGGACTCGTTCCATCCAATGCTCCGGAAACTACCCAGAGGTTTCCTTTTTTTGCTTCCATTGTATAAACGGCATCCGATGCAGGGCCATTCGGTACTATGGTATGAATTGTTCCATCGGGGCTTTTCTGTACCAATCCGTTGTTGTAATCAGCTACCCAGAAAGTTCCATCGTAATCCAATAATGACTTACGCATAGAAGCATCGTTTAATAAGCTGCCATTCAAATCACCATAATAAGTTCCTGCTGTGTCATACGCTTGCGCGATGAAATCTAAGGTGAGCTGGATAAGTCCCCGATAACTATTAATCGTGATATTGTTAGTGGAGATGTTATTAAACGAACTCCAGAAATTGTTCTGAAGTACCAAAAGTGAATCTCCCAGAGTTGCACTTCTTTTTATCGCATAAAAATTTCCATTCACATTTATGACTGACGGATACATAGCAGTTGGTTGCGACATATTCGCAAGTCGTGTCCAGGCAGATGAATTGAAAACATTTGGGTCGTAGTAATTAGCCTGATACATTCCCGTATCTGTAGCTGCTATTAGTGTAGTTCCATCAAATGCCAATGCATTGATATTGGCATTTCCTGAAGTAGCCGAAATGTACCATGTATCACTGATTTCCTTTCTGGCAATATTCAACACCACAATTCCAAATTCACATGACAGATAAGCGTTTCCATTAATGAAAGTAGCGGAGTTAATTTTTTTACCACCAACGAGACTTTTCATTTTAATATCCGGTATGTTTACGATGGAACCATTCGGATAAAGCAGATCGATGTTGGAATTCAAATATGCAACTAACAACACTCCGGTTCCCGGATCAAATCGAATAGAAGAAATTTCATAGTCACTCAATCCTGAAAGTCGGGTATAAATTTCAACCTCTCCGCTACTTTTATCATACCGGAACATTCCAAATTTAGTCGCACAAAAAACATGTCCGCTGTTGTCAATGGCAATATCAATGGCCTTCGAAAATGGTGTATGTGTACGCCAGCCGCCTATTGGAATCGGTGGATTTTGTGCATGAGCCGAAAAAATCAGGCAAAAGGAAATCAGAATTATACCTGAAAGGCTGTATATTTTTTTCATATTTGAACGGTGAATTAGATCTGAACGGATAACCCTGCCGGTTATTCGATAAAATCTCTTACTCGAGTAAAATTACTAACATTTATTGAGCTGTCATCTATTGGAAAGGGGAATTATTTCGATAAACGCATTTATTACGAAAGCTGAAAACTCGCTTGGGAAATCGGCTTTTGCGTTTCTAACCGGCCTCTTAGTGCTGCTGCTGGCTTCTCTACTGTCTACGCCACGCTTCATAACCGAATATCATGGAAATGGGTTTACCCGATTGTCGCTCAACCCATTTATTTTGGAAAACCAGGAAGACTTACGAATGCGAATTCTTTCGCCATTATTGGGATGGCTGTTCTACCTAAGAGGTCCGTTGTTCAAGCATTTCATGCTCTTTATTCTCAGTATTTTTTATTCGGGCATTTATGTTTTTTGCAGAAAGAAAAACACGACTCCTCTCCTTTCGCTTTTGATAACACTGATTCTTGGCTTATCAACCTTATCGTATTATCAACTTTATTTTCCTGCGTATAATGATCCATTGTCGTACCTGCTAATTCTACTGGCACTTTATAATATAGAAAAACCACTTTTAAGTACAGTCTTGCTGAGCCTGATGTTGTTCAATCATGAAAACACTCTTTTTCTTTTTCCGTTTTTCTTCTTGTTCATGCTTCCTGAAGAAATTAAAATTAAAAATATTCTCAACGCAGGTGGTCGACTGGCCATTGCATTGATTCCTTATTTAGTCTTCAGACGCTATATTGAAAATCACTCCGAACTGGAATACGGACTTGGTTATTATTTTGATCCGAAAAATATGAAGTGGACAAAAGAACACGTGCTTCCGCATTTAACGAATGGTGTTTTTCAAGCATTCAAAGCAACATGGGCCGTTGTATTGGTTTATATGTTCTATGCCATTCGGTCAAAAAAAGGTGAAGATGTTATTCTCTTTTTTGTATTATTTTTATCAGTGATCATGCAGTTTATCATTGCTCATGATATTTCCAGATTAATGGGACTGTTTTTTCCTGCTATACTTATTTCAATTTTAAAGCTAAAGGAATATATGAGTGAGAAATCTATCGTATTTCTTTTAATTTCTATTCTGTTCATCAATGCCTTTATTCCATCTTACTACATAGGTGCATTGGATCCGATTTACTACGGACCATTCTGGTTAAAATAAATAGTTGAGATTATTTATTTCGCTCAATTATTCCCAATGCAACACTTCCATCTTCTTTGAAAAAATGCATGTCGGTGCTTTCAATAGCTCCGGCAACTAGATTGGATTGAATTACTTTTTGAGTGAGTGTTACCACTTCTCTAACAGAAATTTGCTTCATGCATTGATTGTCACCAAAACATGGAGGTGTAAGAAAATCATGGACACAGGGACTGCAATACACATTTTTATAAATACCAAATACATGTTTGCTCTGACCATATTGTTTTGGCGAAGCCGGACCAAACAAAGCAATCGTTGGTCTCTCCAATGAAAAAGAAATATGCATTGGTCCGGTATCATTGGTGATAACCAAGATTGCGGAATCAATCAGTGCAAACAATTCCGGTAAACTTAACTGTCCGGATGTATTGAGAACATTTTTTTTCGCTTCAACAGAAATCGCATTTTCAATCTGCTTTACATATTCCACTTCCTCTTTTCCACCGATTAAAACAAATTGATATCCGGTCAATGATGTCGTTAACCCCTCAATTAGTTGGACATATTTATCAGCCGGCCACCGGCGTTCCAGTCTGAGGTCAGATGCATTCGGATTGATAACAATATACTTTAAGCCTGAAAGTTTCGGGGATTTATTCTGCAAACTTGCTCTTGCTGATGGGTCAATTTCAAAATGATACAATTCATTATGCAATTGCTCGCATCCTATCAACCGCGCCATTTGCAAATACGATTCTGATATCGCTGCACGAGTGTTATAAAACATCATGTGCGTATAAACGCCCATGCGAATGTTTCGCTCAATCCGGTAAAAGCCAAAACGATTCACTGCACAACTTAATGTTGCAACGACAGTACTGTAATATGAATATGTTTCCAGATCAATGTAGAGATCAGCTTTTCGTTTCCATAAATCAATAAGCACTTTTATTGTATCACCAATGACAGAACTTATTTTTTTATCTTCAATCGTCAAGACATTGTTAATTGCGGGAATGGAAGAAAGTAAAACACGGTTTCCTGCTGATGTTAAAAATGTTATTTCTGCATTTGGAAAACTTTTACGCAATGACAACAACAACGGTGTAGCCTGAATAATACTTCCCATGCCGATAAACTTACAAACTACTATTCGGCGCGGATTCTTTTTAAAGCGATGGTCAATTCTTAGAAGCTGTCCGAGAATCCTGGCTGAAATATTCAGCAACAGGACTACCAGTCGGGCAATCCAATCGTCGAGAATTATTTTAATCCTGGTTTTCATCAGTCGCCTTTTAGTATTTCAAATTGTTCGACAGTTAAATCTGTTCCGACAGACTGTATAGAAATCCAGTTATTCTGTTTTGCCCACCAATTATATTGAGATGAAATACGAATCAGATAATCGTGCGATTGTCCGTCGGCTTTTAATGAATAAACAAATCCACCGTTGCGAACATAATCGCCACCGTAATTCAGCATGACTTCTGCGTCTTTGTCACTTTTTAATTTAGCTTTCAGATGAATGTAGTTACCATTAACCCGATCAACTACATTTCCGGTTGTCGTTAATACTTCTTCATTGGCGCGAATAATTTTTTCTCCGGAAAATATTTCTTTTTGCTTCTCCAACATTCCCGTCTTTGCATGCTCATCAAAACTTCCCCACATCAATGGAATCCATTTGAGATGGTCTTCCTGTGGTTGAGCAGAAACAAGATCAGGATAAAAGTCGGACGACTTAATAAAAAAGCCTGATGATTGGAAAGTGTTATTTCCTGAGAAAGAAATTCCGAATTGATCAATCGTCAGTCCATCTCCCAATGCGACGAATAAATTATTTTTACCCGGATTCAATTTCAACTCTGACTTGTTCAACTTTCTTTCACCATTCTGCTCTGTTATCCATTGAAAGGTAATCATTCCG
>JAYSPU010000108.1:0-20356 GCA_043721935.1 Bacteroidota bacterium
AACAGACATTAAAGACTTCCCTAATATAACATCCTCTTCAAAAGCACGTCTTTCCGTTGCCGTATCACCTTCCACCCAATTGGAATATTCTTCTTTGAATACAGTCAAGAGCAAAGCCTGTGCATTTCCTGCAATGCGGGTCTGACTTTGAGCAATGTCAATCAGTGTGTTTTTTTCTTCATTAGACATTTTAAACGGATCTTTTTCTTCAATTCCCCATCCGATAACCAAGCCATTATATTGACAAAAGCGTTCATATTCATCTCCTTCTAATGCGCAGAAATAAGTCAATAAATCCGATGCCGCTGCATAATTTTTCACCCCAATCTGCAACTGAAGTAAGGTCTCTTTCAAATCATCATTGTCTCCAAATAAAGAAAGATAGTTCACGGCTTCGCTTATTAAATTTTCTTTTATCATATACGCAACCAGTTCGTTAATCCACCGATGTTTGGTGCCTGGATCCTGTTGATTTTCAATTAAATTTTTCGCCAGTTCAATATCATAATTAACCTGCTCAAGCATGGATGGCCCATTGCAAGTTGTTTGATCTGGAAAGATTAAAGTATTTGAAGGTGCTGCATACGCATTACAAGTAGGAATATAAGCAGCTGCATTATGATGAAAGTAGCAGAAATTTTTACCTGTACAAATATTCGAACTCACGCCGGGAACCGATACAATATCTTTTCTAGTTGAATTTCGATAGAAAAGATTTCCAGCGGGTGAATTGGGATTTGCTGCTGAACCTTGATCATCTAAATCTCCTAAAATACACCAGGCAGCGCTGTACTCAACAAGTGGCTGGCTGGCATTATCGAAAGTATTGCATTTTATTTTCAGTCCAACATTATTTCCGGTAGCATTTATTCCTCTCCAGCATTTGTAAAACACATTGTGTTTTTCAATCGTACCGCCCGCTGCTCCACTATTAAGGCACCAGATACCGTACTTATAACGATTAATAGAATTACCGATAACAGAAAAATTCTTGCAACCGTCAATAACTATTCCATAAAAATTTGAGTTTTGTGACCCAATAGTTGGATTTAAATAATTATTGGTAATAACATCATTACTTGTTCCTTTCAGTGATATTGCTGTGAAACAAGAGTAAAAATAGTTATTTGACAAATCAAATTGTGATGTAGGATATGTTACCAATGAGCCATAAATTCCGGTTTTACAATTAGTGAATACACCTCTGCTTATATCCGTATTATAATTATCACTCAAGTAAACACCATAGTCTAAATCGCTAAAAGCATTATATGTCGAAGAGGTAGTGGTAATGATCATATCATTGCTAGACATACCGGTTGAAAAGATTCCGTATTTTAACGGCTGCCCTACATTCGGATACCACATACCTGTCCCTGTTTTACGAATTGTACAATTCTCTATGGTACTGGTAAAAGTACCACTTTGATGTCGTTGAAAAAACACAATACCGTATTGATTGTTTTCAAAAATACCACCTCTACTATCAATTAAACCTCCGAAGCCTGCAACAATACCAGCAATTGCCTGTTCAATTTTCGACGGGTTGTTTGAAGCATCTCTTAACATGTAAAACTTTCCCTGATCGCTCCAATTTCCTGTCGAGCCCGGCATAACACGCACACCCTGCCACATATTTTCACAATTCGGATTTCCACTCAGAGTTACCCCTTTAATAGTCAGTGAGCCTGCACCTATAGTCGGTGAGCCTGCACCTTCAATTTCAATTTTTCCTGTTAAATCAAAATGCAATTCCATTCTATCAATAATAATATTACTAGAAGCCGGTATAGTTAACGTACCTTTTATATATGCAATATTTCCACTTCCACCATTCAATGGATTGTTATTAGGCGTCCATGTTTGATAGCCGCCAGTTGCAGTATAATTATTAATATTCCAACTCGTATTAAAATCACAGCATTGTGCTGTAGAATTAAATACATTGTTGTAATCTTCGCCGTCAATTTGATCCTGCAATAGATTCATCCCTAAGACAGATGTTCCGGGCTGTATAAGAATAGCTTGATCATTCCAATTTGCGGCATCCGGATTATCGGGGTTCGTTAAAGAAGCACATCTATTTGAAGATGCGAAATACATTTTTTGATCAAACCCGAGTTCAATTTGTCCATTTTTAAAATCGGCTGAATTTGTAGGAGCAAAGGATGATAAGATTCCAGAAGTAAGATTTAAATATTGAATATAGGGTTGTTGAGTACTCGTAACATAAAGAATATTTCCATTTGGAGAAAATTCAAGTCCATAATAGTTACTACCTTGAGGAAGCCCATATTGGTTGGCAGAGATAAAATTTCCTATAGAATTTAATTCAATTACATTAATTGCATTTCCGTTGATACATCCACCTGTACCCTTCCCTGTAACAGCAACAAGATAGTTACCATTGCTTTTTTGGTAGATTTCTAATTCTGTAGAAGATGGGCCGCCATTTCCCGAACAGGGGAGTGTTGTAACAATTCCATTGTCAACAATTCCATTACTAGCTATCGTATATCGATAGAGAAAAGAATTGTCAGAAACTAATAGAAGTCTGTCATTGGTTGATGTACGTAAAGTTGAAACTCCAAGGCTCATCGTTTCCCAGTGTGATATAGGGTTTGCAACAGGTAGTGGGACTGCTGTAGAACCGGAAACAATTACGCCCAAACTTCCCGTTTGATTATTTATAACTGAAACATCCACAATTACATAATAAGGTTTTGGATTAAGCCAAAATGCTGGTGGTACACTGCCTATGTCCGATGCAATGACATAATATTGTGTACAGGATCCTGGTACGGGAACAATACAAACATCAGGTAAGCCTCTAACGTTTATTCCAGAAATAAAAGGATGTACCATATTGCCAATTTCATTTCCAGTTAGATCAATTATTACTCCATCTACAACTGTAAATAAAAGATTTCCATTGGCATCTAGTTGAATGTTATGTCCATAGTCAGCATAAAATGAATTAGCAGAAACCGAAGTATTGGTTATGAAAGAGTAATAGTGGTTTCCAAGTAAAAGCGCTGGGTTTTGTGTTTGACCATGAGCCTCTTTCACGACTAAGACAGACAAGAAGAGAAGAGAAGAGAAGAGAAGAGAAGAGAAGAGAAGAGAATAATTTATTTGCTTTCATAGTTGGATTTTTAAAATTGTTAATAAATCTGAGCTAATACAATGAAATTAAAGGGAGGTTTGAGTGCTTTTATAGAATCATAGGCTACTTTATTTAAAGTTAAACAAAATGCAATGGAATAAGTTAAAAAATTAAATTAATGAATATGTTCAACCAGATAATTTACGGTAACAAATATATTAATATTTTTTTAAGATCAAAATCTATTAATCTATTATTAAATACAGCAAGAATGTTCAATGTCTTACATATCTGTACTTTCAAATAACTCCTTTTACCGTGTGTCATAAAATTCTTTTTTCATCACTAACTAACAACGGAGCAACTGGCAACTATCCAACTGACCACTGCCCAACTATCCAACTGAATGCCTATCTTCGCAAATCCCCAATTTTTGAATCCCTATTCATTTGCAAGAAGAAGACGATACATTTCCCGATAAATACGTAGGTAAACAACTTTATCCTTATCAGGCAAAGGCCATTGAAGATATTTTCGATCGCCTGAAGGATCATCCTGTGCGCCATAATATCCTTTATCAGCTTCCGACAGGTGGTGGGAAAACCGTAATCTTTTCTGAAATCGCTCGTCGATATATAAAAGAAACCGGCAGGAAAGTTCTGATTCTAACCCATCGCGTTGAGCTTTGCGGACAAACGCATCAGATGCTGAATGAATTCGGTGTAACCAATATGGTCATTAGCAGGGAAGTAAAAGAATTACCTGTTCCAAATCCATTCATGTGTTTTGTTGCCATGGTGGAAACACTTAACAATCGCTTGCGCGATAAAATGTTAGACCTTGATACAATCGGACTGATGATTGTCGATGAGGCGCATCACAATTCATTCGGCAAATTACTTCGCTTCTATGAGAAAGGCGTCATTTTAGGAGTGACCGCTACTCCGCTTAGTTCGAATGTTACCATTCGCATGAAAGATAATTACGACGAACTTCTTATTGGCGAATCGATACAGTCGTTAATCAATCAGGGATATCTTGCACGAGCAACAACGTACAGCAGCCACGTCGGATTAACATCATTGAAAGTCGGAGCAAATGGCGACTATACAGTCAGTTCATCTGAACGTCTTTATAACAACCACGCCATGCAGGATAAATTACTGCATGCGTATCAGGAAAAAAGTCTGGGCAAAAAAACATTGATCTTCAACAATGGTATTGCCACTTCGCAATATGTCTATGCCACATTTCGTGAAGCCGGTTACATGATCCGTCACTTGGACAACACGCATACACCGAAAGAACGTAAAGAAATTTTACAATGGTTCAGAGAGAAGCCGGATGCTATTCTTACATCCGTGAGTATCCTCACCACAGGATTTGATGAACCGACGGTAGAAAGTATTATTTTAAATCGTGCGACGAAATCATTGACATTGTATTTACAAATGATAGGCAGAGGTTCACGCATTCTTCCTGAGAAAAGTGAATTCAACGTTATTGATCTTGGTAATAATTTAAGTCGCTTCGGATTATGGGAACAAGATGTCGACTGGAAAGCAATTTTCAAATCACCGGAAGCATACCTCGACAGCATTCAAAGTGATGAAGACATTGAACGGCATTACAAGTATATCATGCCGGACGAATTAAGAGCGAAGTTTTCTAAATCATCCAACATCGATTTTGATATTCACGAAGAACACGATCGTGCTATTGTAGAAGGACATCGTCCGAAAGTAGTGATTGAAAAATCCATTTCACAACACATAAAAATTTGTCGAGAAAACAGTGATGATCTGGAAGGAGCCATCACCCTTGCCGATATTCTTCGCGAAGAAATTGAATACCGCGTCCGCATTTTCACCAATTGTCTGAGCAAAACATCTGAAAGCTATGTGAAATGGTTACAGGATGATTACAAAAGAAAATTGAAAGCGGGAATATTGAGGAGTTCAGAGGAGCATCATGATTATGGGACGGAGGAATCTATCACTCGTGAACAAGAATAATTGAATTCCTTTATTTTATTTTCTGTCATTGGTTTATTTGGAGTGAACATTTTTTCACAAACAACCTGATTTATTAAATATTTTTCTTGCCTTTTCATTTCCGGTAAAATCAATGAACCAAGATTTTGCAATGAATTTTGTCTGTATTGCGTCAAAAAAATTGATCGATTATGGTAAATCGAAAATAAAGAGTAGATTTAATTCAATAATTAATTTTTATTATTTCTTTTTGAAAAACAAATACCATGAGAAAACAAATTACTCTCTTCATTTTGATCCTTTCTATTTGCCATTTTAGTGAGGCTCAATTGTTCGATACACTTAATATTCCATCCAATTTACCTGCGCCAAGTCAACCTAAATTTTTAAAGATTTCACCTTCCAACGATTTGTACATCGGCAGTACAAGGGGTTTGCTTGAATATTCAAACAACAATTGGAATAGTTATACCAACGCAAACGGATTGCCAACAAATTTTATTACTTGTATAGCATTCCAAGGTAGTAACCAATGGATAGGGACAACTGCAGGGTTGGTGTTAAAAAACGGATCACAATTTTCAGTCTATAATACTTCAAATTCAGGAATTACAAATAATTTTATTATTTCTTTGTTTGTGGATAGTAATGAGATTTGGATTGGCACTTATAACAAAATTTCCATCTACGATGGACTAAACTGGACTACTATTGATCCATCAGCAATTGGATTAACCAATACCGGAATTAAAAATATTTGCAAGACACGATTTGGAATTTATGTATTAGATTATAGAGGTAATATTTCCGTTAAGACAACATCCGGCTGGTTCTCAATAAACAATAGCCGAACGTACTTTCGAAATACAATTTCAAGATTGGCATATTTTAATGATAGCACTTTAATTATACCCGCAATGGGAGCTTTTATCCGTGATACTACTTTAACCATTTTTAATGTCAATAATATTAGTCCTTGTCTCTTGGGCAATACAATTGCTCCCTTAACGGCAATATGGGCCAACCCAATTACCGGAGTACACTATTTGAATGTAGGAACCTATCCAAAAAATAATTATCTATTTCAGATGAATGATTTAAATCCGAATTTTAACACCATTTATTTTTTAGCAGATGATACACTGTCTACAGCGATTAAATCTTTTGCCGATACTGATCTACTATACGATTTTGATGTAACAGGAAAATATTATGCATTCTCAAAGTATTCCAATGGGACGAACAGAACAGTAATTTCATCCTATATAAATTCCTTTCCAATTTCTCTTCCTCCCACAAGTTGTCCATTCTTAGATATCAATCAGGTTCGAGCACGTATCTGGAATAATGGAAGCCTGTTTTGGGATCTAATCGGAAATGCACAATATGAAGTTCCGAAGGGTTCAGGTAAAAATGCAATCTTCGCCAATGGTTTTTGGATTGGTGGAAAAGATCCGGGAGATCAAATTCATGTTGCTGCACAAACCTACAGACAAAGCGGTAGTGATTTTTGGCCCGGACCATTAGATACGTTGAATGCAAGTATTGACTCGGCTACAACCTCACAATATGATTCGCTTTGGAAAATTGACAGAACTGTCATTGATGATTTCAGATATCAATTTGCAATAGGCAATGTGCAAAATGGAACGTACATCATTCCCTCTATAATTTTAAACTGGCCTGCAAATGGTAGTGGAACAAACGCTCATCAACTTGCGCCGTATTTTGATTACAATAGTGATGGTATTTATAATCCATTTGACGGAGATTATCCCGATATAAAAGGAAGCCAAATGATATGGTGGGTCTTCAATGACTCTTATTCAACACATGGAGAAACAAACGGATCGTTTGGATTGGGAGTAGAAATACAGGCATCTGCCTATGCTTACAATTGCCCTACTGCAATGAATGATGATAGCGTTATTAATTACACGACATTTTATCATTATGATATTTACAACAGAAGTGACACAAACTATCACGATGTGTACATTGGAATTCATACAGACACCGATTTAGGAAACTATCTCGACGATTACGTTGGATGCGACACACTAAACAACTTCGGTTTTACTTGTAATGGAGATGACGATGACGAAGGATCGTTAGGATATGGATTACATCCCCCAATGATGAATACACTTGTTTTGCAAGGTCCGGAAGCAGATATAAATGATGGTGTCGATAATAATCACAATGGAATCATTGATGAGCCGGGAGAACATTGTATGATGAATCATTTCACGTATTATAACAATGATGGTTCTAACATTGGAAATCCGAATACATCAGATCATTATTATAATTTTCTTCACAGTGTTTGGAAAGACGGAGTTCCTGTTACATATGGTGGAACAGGTTATGACCAACTGTCAACAAACTATACGAATTTTATGTTCAGCGGTATTCCTTATGATTCACTTCCATGGACTGAATGGGTTCCTACGGCTGGAGGGAACAGTTTACCAAATCAACCGGATGATCGCCGTTTCATTATTTCATCGGGCCCATTTACACTCGATGCACATCAGAAAAAATCAATTGACATTGCTTATGTGTACACTCGTGAACCCAGATATCCGAATGGCCCAACAACTTCTATTGCAAAAAATCTTCAGGATGTATTAAAGATTAAACAGTATTTTAATTCAAATAATTTTCCTTGCGATAATATTATTTCTGTTCCCGAACTCAATCAAAATAATCTGATGCTGTTTCCAAATCCGGCTGATGCTTATTTTAAAATCGAATTTCCATCTATCATCAATGGAGAAATTAGCATTACGAATTTACTCGGACAACAGGTGAATAGGGTTCAACGAATATTTGGTAAATCAATTACGATAAATACATCCGAACTGAAACCCGGAATATATTTTATTACCATTCAATCGGGCAATCAGCGAATTACCAAAAAGCTTCAAGTCTTTCATCCAAATGAGTAATAGTCTGCCTTTTTCTTTCCGGAGAATAACCGGATAAGTTTCTTATTTTTGCCCTCACATGAAGGCTATATCATTTGTAATGATTGCTTTGCTTTTGGCCTCCTGTTCAGGAAATCAAAGCAAGACAAACAAAGAAACTACCATGACCACTGTAAAAGACCCACACACCTTCGCTCAACCCGACGAAGCTGTAGTTAACCACTTATCGTTAGATCTTACGGTTGACTTTAACAAAAAAACGCTGAGTGGTACTGCCACTCTTTCGTATTCGGCGAAAAAGGAGGCGAAACAATTGATCGTTGATACACGAGGATTAACGATTGATTCTGTCAATGCAGGAAAAGATTCGTTACACTATCAATTGGAAACTGCTGATGAATTTCTTGGTCAGGCATTAGCCATTGATCTTCCTTCGCAACAACAACCCATTACAATTCATTATTCAACATCCCCTGATGCAGCTGCTTTACAATGGTTAACTCCTGAACAAACAGCAGGAAAAAAATTTCCGTTTTTCTTTACACAGTCTCAGGCAATTCTTGCACGTACATGGGTTCCGGTTCAGGACAGTCCTGGTATTCGTTTCACATACGATGCAGTTATTCATGTTCCAAAAGAATTACTGGCATTGATGAGTGCTGAAAACCCGCAGCAGAAAAATGATACGGGTATTTATCATTTCAAAATGCCGCAACCGGTTCCTGCTTATTTGCTTGCGCTGGCTGTTGGTGATGTTACTTTTCAATCGTTCGATGATCGCACAGGAGTTTATGCTGAACCCGTAACAATAGAAAAAGCGCACAATGAATTTATTGATCTGCCGAAAATGGTAGATGCTGCGGAAAACTTATACGGTCCATACGCTTGGGGACGCTACGATTTGATTGTTCTTCCTCCTAGTTTTCCTTTTGGCGGAATGGAAAATCCGCGTCTGACATTTGCAACTCCTACGATACTGGCCGGCGATCGTTCGTTGGTTTCTCTGGTTGCACACGAATTAGCTCATTCATGGAGTGGTAATCTGGTAACGAATGCAACATGGAATGACTTCTGGATGAATGAAGGCTTCACTGTTTATTTTGAAAACAGAATCATGGAAGCTGTTTATGGAAAAGACTTTGCCGAAATGCAAACAATGCTTGGCTATGAAGATCTGCAAGAAACCATCCAGGAATTAGGCGACACAAGTAAAGACACGCATTTGAAACTGGATTTAGCAGGAAGAGATCCGGATGATGGAATGAATCAAATTGCGTATGAGAAAGGACATTTTCTTCTTTTGTTAATTGAGAAAAATATTGGTCGCGAAAAATTTGATGCCTTTCTGAAAAATTATTTCAGTCGACATTCATTTAAAACCATTACAACGGAAGAATTTATAAAAGAATATAACGAGGAAATCATTAAAGGCGATCAGTCTTTAGCGAATCGTATCCGTATAGAAGAATGGATTTACAAACCGGGTCTTCCTGATAATTGTCCTCACGTTACCTCTGCAAAATTTGAAGCAGTAGAAAAACAAGTAGAAGCATTTAAAAACGGAACGGCTGCCGGACAATTACAAACAAAAAATTATACTGCCAATGAATGGCTGCGTTTTCTTCGTGCTTTACCGGGTAAAATGTCAACGGAACAAATGAAATCGCTCGATTATACATTTCATTTTACCACTTCCGGAAATTCTGAAATTCTATTTGTTTGGCTGACACATGTAATTGCGAATCAATACGAGCCTGCTTACCCTGCTTTAAGAAGTTTTTTGAATGAAGTCGGACGACGCAAATTTGTAAAACCACTTTTTGCAGCCTTGGTAAAAAACCCGTCAGGCCTTGCTTTTGCTGAAGAAATTTATTTATCTTCAAGAAATAATTATCACTTTATTACACAACAAACAATTGATGAAATATTTGCAAAAGCTAAAAAAAAACAAGTGGGGCAGTTTTTATAGCATTATTTAAAGTAGTCTGAATATTGATAAATGAATTATTCATCAAACTATCAATTGAATTAAAAATCTTATTATGAAAAAATTTCTGATTATCTTATTTCTCGTTTCGGCAAGTGTTGTAAATGCGCAACAATATTCCACAGCCATCGGATTACGACTTGGAGGTTATAATTCAGGTATTTCGGTAAAGCATTTCATTGGTTCAACAAATGCTCTCGAAGGACTTATAACCTTTGGTCGCTCCGCCTTCCGTATCACAGGATTGTATGAACATCATACAGCATTTCCAAATGCAGAAGGATTATCCTGGTATTATGGAGCCGGTGCTCATGTTGGTTTTTATACAAATGATTATGGCTACTCGTATTGGAGATATTATAAGAATAAAGGAACGTATGTTTTCATCAACGATGATTATCGCGACTCAAATATTTCTATCGGTGGAGATTTCATCTTAGGACTTGAATACAAATTCAAAAATGCACCTGTTAATCTAGGTCTTGATGTAAAACCATTTATTGATTTTGTTCCCGGCTTTTTTGGTTACTGGGAAGGAGCGCTTTCGGCGAGGTTTACACTCTAGGGAATAATAGATTAGTAGATTAATAGAATAATAGATTAAATGAATAATAGAATAATAGATTAAATGAATAATAGAATAATAGATTAAATGAATAATAGAATAATAGAATAAATGAATAATAGAATAATAGATTAAATGAATAATAGAATAATAGAATAATAGAATAATAGAATAAATGATTGACAAATTATTTATACAGACCATGAATTAATTCATGGTCTGTATAAATAATTACGACAATTTACATATCATCCATTGCGCGCTATTTGCGTTAAAAAAAATGCAATTGTTTTTACAAAGCAGCATCTTCCGAGTAAACCAATTGCATAATAGTCACATCCAGAAATTTTCCGAATTTATATCCCACTTCCTTCATCACACCAACGGTATTGTATCCAAATTTTTCATGAATGTGAATACTGGTTTCATTCCCTGAAGTAATGCGAGAAAGTACAGTATGATTCCCGACTTTTTTCCCTTCTTCTGTAATCACTTGTAGCAGCTTAGATCCAATTCTTTTTCCACGATGATCCTTGTGAATATAAACGGAAACTTCAACAGTCGTATCGTAAGCACATCGATCGCTCCATGGACTTAAACTAGCCCATCCAACAACGTCACCTTCTTGTTCTGCAATAAATACAGGATGATTCTTCTTGTGATTCATAAACCACACTAATTGCTTTTCAACAGATCGCTCGTCTGTATCAAAGGTGGAAGTTGTGTTCAGGACTGCTTCATTGTAAATAGAACGAATGGCTTCCTGATCATTTAAAGTTGCAGGCCGAATATTTAACATTGCTATTGTTCTTTAAAAAATATTTTAAAAACTTCCTGATAAATTTATTTCAATCCGTACTTGTTCAGATACTTCACATACAACTGCTTTTGTATGTTATCCAGATTAATTTCTTTTCCCCGAATCAACGCATATTCAACTGCATTCGTTCTCATATCCAAAACATCACCGATAGAAATAATTAGTGTTCCATCTTTTCCTTCTTCCAATGAACCTGTTGTCTGATCAATGCCTAAAATTTTAGCTGCATCAAGCGTAATTGAAGCAAGCGCTTCTTCTTTCGTTAACCCATAAGCAACGGCAGTTCCTGCATTGAAAGAAACATTACGTGCCTGCCATGAACCATTCATGCTGATAGCAAATAAAATTCCTGCTTGCTTTAAGAGATAAGGCATTTTGTATGGAAGATCTACATCATCATCTTCTCTCGATGGTAATCGGTGTGTAGCATCAAGAATCACCGGAATGTTATTTTGTTTCAAAACATCAGTCACCATATAAGCATCTGATCCGCCGACCAACACCATTTTTATTCCTAACTGCTTACAAAGATCTGCAGCATTCAGAATTTCCTTTACATAATCGCAATGCACATATAATTTTTTACTTCCATTCCACAATCCGCGCATAGCTTCAAAGCGAACATTTTTTTCTGCCGGCGCAGGATCAAGTGAATACGCTTTTGACTCTCGTAAAAAAGATTCCAACACATCCAGATCTTTTACCATCCGTTGCTTTTGTATTTCTTCGTTTTCCGGAGTAGAACGATAGATATACATCTGAGGCCAGTTCGCATGAATACCATCGTCCATTTTATATGCTGCATCTTCCCAATTCCATCCGTCAAGTTCAACAACAGAAGACTGACCGGAAATTAATCCACCTTGGGGAACTACTTGTGCATACAACACACCATTACTTCGAACAGTAGGCGGAATTTTAGAGTCCGTATTATAAGCAATGATGCTTCGAATATTTGGATTCAACTGACCGACTTCATAAAAATCGCGTGTAGAACGGACAAGATCAATTTCTGTAATACCTAATGTAGAATTACAATCGATCAATCCCGGATACACATGTTTCCCTGCCGCATTGATAACCTTTTTATATTTACTCTTATCCAGACGAATACGAGTGGCATCGGCAACCAGAATTATTTTTCCGTTTTCAATTCCAATAGCGGAGTTCTCGATGATTTGTCCGTTACCGATATGAGCGATTCCATTCATAATCAAAATGGGTTCTGATTGTGGAAGAGCCGGAGCCGGATTTTGCGCGAAGGCAACATTTGTTATAAGTGCTAATAAGAAGAGTGTCTTTTTCATATTTTTTTTTCGTGCGATTATTTCATCAATAAAAATTCCGATTCAAGGCAACCTTTCAACTCGAGCAAACGCATGCCCGGCTTTTGAACTGCTTCTCCTTTAATTTTTGCTTCTGTCATTCGCTGCATAATGCGAGCTTTTTCAATCTTCATTTCAGCTCTCATTGCAACATCACGTGCATTATCAAAATATGGAATACCGTCCACATAAGTCTGAACAGGTTTTGCATAAATCGAAAGCGGATTGTCTGTCCATAAAACTAAATCAGCATCTTTTCCTTCCTTAATACTTCCAACACGATCCTCGATGCGTAACATCTTAGCCGGATTAAGTGTGACAAACTTCCAGGCATCTTCCTCTGAAACATTACCATATTCAACAGCCTTAGCTGCTTCTTGATTTAACCGGCGCGCCATTTCAGCATCATCGGAATTAAAAGATACATTCAAACCCATTCTGTGCATCAATGCTCCATTGTATGGAATTGCTTCATACACTTCAAACTTATACGCCCACCAATCGCTGAAGGTAGAAACACCTCTTACGCCATGAGCTTTCATTTTATCAGCGACTTTGTATCCTTCTAAAATGTGCGTGAATGTATTTACTTTGAATCCGAACGTGTCCGCAATGTGCATTAACATATTGATTTCGCTCTGCACATAACTATGACAAGTAATGAATCGTTTGCTTTTAATAATTTCAACCAATGCATCCAGCTCAAGGTCTCTTCGAAGAGGAACATAGCCCGGTGTTTTTTTCAAATTCACTTCCTTCGACAACATTGTTGCATACTCGTTTGCTCTGGTAAAATAATCAAGATATACCTGCTCAACACCCATCCTCGTTTGTGGAAAGCGAACAACTTGTTTATCGCCCCAATGACTTTGCTTTACATTTTCTCCTAATGCGAACTTGATATAGTTTCCTCCATTTTCGAGTTTCATTTGTTCAGGAGCTCGTCCCCAACGTAATTTGATAATTTGTGTTTGGCCGCCGATCGGATTTGCACTACCATGCAGTAAATGAGAAATGGTAACACCACCTGAAAGCTGGCGATACACATTGATATCATCACCATCAACAACATCACCTATTCTAACTTCTGCTGAAGAAGATTGCGTTCCTTCATTCACTGAACCGCTTACTGCAATGTGAGAGTGTTCATCGATGATACCACTTGTTAAATGTTTTCCTGTACCGTCAACTAAAATTGTACCTGCAGGAACAGTTAAACTTTTTCCAATTTGCTTGATCTTTCCATTCACAACATAGACATCTGTCTGCTGCAAAATTCCGAAATTTTCATTTGTCCATACAGTTGCATTACGAATGACAAATGATTTTGCATCCGGTAATTCTTTCCAGCCATATGCCATGTTCGGAAAGAGAACCGGACCCTTTGAGTCCAATACTTTTTGAATAGAATCTTTTTTAACAGGAGGAACAATAAACACTGAATCAAAACGAGCCGACCATTTGCTCCATGTTCCGGATGGCAATAAAACATTTCCGGAAATTAATTTAGTAGAATCATTGATAGTTCCATTTAAACGATAAATACCTTTTGGAGTATTCGTTTTCAATTCAACCTGTAATGTCACACTTGAACCTTGTCGTGAAAAACTTGCTTTTGCATTTAAGGTATCATCAAAAACAATTACTTCAGGCGCAACAAACTCACCACCTATTTTCATTCTTAAGACTTTACTTCCAACGCCGGTTAACGAATAATTTCCGCGAACATCACCCGTTTGAATATCGGCAAACTTGTAACGAATTCCTTTGATCCAGTTTTCGAAAATAACGTTGTCTTTATCAGTGAAGTTTTTTGAAGTAATAATAAAATTAGCAAGCATTCCTTTTTTTAAGGATCCAATCTGATCATCCGCTCGTAATAATTTTGCAGGCGTTGTAGTTAATGCTTTTAATGCTTCTTGTTCACTCAAACCGCTTTCAATGGCCTTTCTTAAATTCTTTATAAAATCATTTTTATTTTTCAAATCAGAAGTAGTAAATGCAAACGGAATAGACTGTCCGGAAATTGCTGCAGGATTCAGCGGAGCAAGTTCCCATTCTTTCAATTGTTGCATGGACAAATTACTTGCTTCATAAGGATCACTCAAATCATACGCTTCAGGAAAATTGAGTGGAACAATAAAAGAACAACCGGTATTTTTTATTTCATTGATGCGAGCATATTCATTTCCACTTCCTTTTATAATAAATGAAACACCAAACTCATCACCGATTTTATCAGCACGTAATTCATTTTGCTTATCACCAGCTTCGAAAATCTGCGGAAGATCACGTTGCTTATTAAAAGCATCGAGTGAAATATTAAATTCATTTTTGTAACCACCTGAACGATACCAATCGGCATCCAGATATGTTTGACGAAGCAATGCAATAGCACCCATCAGTGAAGAAGGATAATCCTGCGACGATGATCCTGAGTTAAAAGAATAATTTGCAGCAACACGATCAGACAGAATAAGATCATTTTCTTTTCCATCACCAAGCAAAGCCAATACAGAAGTTCCTCTCACAATTCCATCTCTATATACACTCATCACAGTACCGAATCCCAGCTTCCGGAATTCTTCTGCTTTTTTAGAATCGGTAGAAAACATACGCGAAGCATCTGTCTCCGGTTTTACTGATTGATTCCAATCGTAAGCACCTTTAGTATTGGATAAAAGCTGCGGATTTTCATCAGGCTTACTCTTCTTTACTTCAGGCAAACCGTAGTCTGAAAAAATATCAATGAATGACGGATAAATATTTTTTCCTTTCAAATCAAAGACAATTGCCTCTTTCGGAACAGGAAGATTCTTCCCAACAGCATCCACACGACCATCTTTCACCAGCATAGTAGCAGAGTCGATAACAGTTGCCGGATCAGGGTGAATGCGGGCATTGATAAATGCATACACGATATGCTTTGGATCAGTAGCACCATTGACAGGATAAGTGACCTGAGCCACTCCTGAATTGTACGCCAATAACGAAAGTCCGGCGGCAATAAATAATTTTCTCATAAGCTTGTCCGAAAGGGATTACGAATGTAATTAAATACCATTAAGCTATGAAAACGCACCTCATTTTTTAACAAACTTAACAATTGGTTTACCAGTCCTGTCTAATCTGAGAATTAACTCCTGTGATGTTTTCTAATCTACACTTTCTACATGCGGCTTTTCAACACTCAGTTATTGCCTCCCATTTTTTTCTATTATTCATACAGTTAATAAACCGCTTGTGACTTCCATACTCTATGTTTTCAAATTGTCATCCGGTGGAACCGGTGGCTTGTGGAAATTATGTATTGAGGAGTTAAGCAATATACAATGCTAACATAAATTGCTATGAAGGGTTTTAAATCCTTACTGTTAACCATCTTACCATTAGTTCCACAGGATAAAATATTGAAATCACAAAGGTAAAAATTCACATGATTCCTTCTAAAACAAAGGAGAAGCATGAGTTCAGTTGTCCAAAATTACAATCTCCACTCTTCTATTTATAGATTTATTGAATTCTGTAGTTTCTTCTACTATCTTCCTTGAACTGCCAAAACCACGAAATTGCAAACGCGTACTATCTATACCTGCCTGAATTAAATAATTGTAAACCTCACGGGCTCGGTTAACTGATAGATCATTAGTACCAGTTTCTGGATCTGGTCCATCACCTTCGCTAATGCAACAAATATGACCTTGAAGTTCTATTTTAATTTTAGGATATTGCTTTAATATCACCGCTAGCTTTTCTAACGTACTTTGAGATTGTTTTAAGATATGATGAGTACCTGGTTGAAAATTAAGATTTGGAATTTTGATTTTGTCCCCTCTTTTTAAATTCGCTAAGGATTCAAATCTTTCAGATAAATTGGTATGTAATAATTTTATAGAACGATTAATGATTATGTCAACTCTACGGTTTACAGATAGTTGATCAGAAAAGTTTTTTACTAAAAGATTTGATTCTCCCTTTGGAAATACACTGAAAGTTATTTGCTTATTAATGTATTGTGATAAATATTTATAAACGCTGTTAATCCTATTTTGGGCTAGTTTATTATTTGAATATTTATTTCCGGTTGTGTCACAATAACCAAAAAGCTGGACATTATTAATTCCGTTTACATTTGCAATCAAATCAAGAATTGCTTTAGATTCAATGCTCAAAATAGATTGATTATGTTTAAAAAACACAGAAATAGAATCTTTTTGAGAATATGCTGACAGAGGAATCAAACACCAAAAAAACATAAAAAGCATTAAAAAATTAATGGGTTTGCTATCTTTCTTCATTTTTAGTAAAAGTATATCCGGAGTTTAAACTCATTACAGATTACACATAGGATATAAAATTTATTCAAGATGTAGTATTTCATTAATCAAGCGCTCATTATTATCTGAGTAACCGTCCAATCTTTTTAAAATCTTATTAGTTTGTCGATCAATAATAAAAGTTGTCGGAAATAAATTAACCTTATACTGCTTTAATATCCTTTGATCTTTATCATATAATACATTGAATAATACGTTTTTCTTTCTATATATCTCTTCAGCATATTCTATTTGATGAGTATCATAAGAATCTATCCATATTGGTAAAATATCTTTGCTCTTTGATAGATTATTAAAAAATGGAATTGATCTAAAGCAAAAAGGACAGTTTATATTGGCAAACTCTATAACAATATATTTATATTGAAGTTTATTGTAGTTATAGACTTCACCTTTGCTATTCTTTAATTCAAATTCAAGTGAAGTTACAATTGTATCTAGAATATTTTCGTCGTTAATATTTTCTTGCTTCTGATAAATCAGTTTAAATGAATTCTTTAATAGACTATCAAGAAATAATTCCGGAGTAATTGAATTCTTTTGTAAGTAAATAAAATCTTTGAATTCCGAATAGGCAGATTCAGATGCTAAATTATCTAAATAGGTATTTCTTATTTTATAATACTTAAAGTCATGGTCTACCCAAACTTCAATAGAATCATAGGTTAATTCATCAGTGGAGTCATTAAAACATAGATAAATTAAATTTTTCCCATCTAAAATAGTATCACAAGCAATTTGATTTCTATAATATAATGGAAGTTTAGAGGGGTGAAAAGTATTTCGAATAAAAGGACGGAATAATGGCAGGCAAAATTTTCTTATAAATTGATCAGTATTATTAAAATTAGTTTGATCAAAATTGGTAACATTAATTAATTTCTCTGCATTATTAACAAAATATATATCAGTATCATGAAAAATTTGGTAATAGAAGCCCAGGTTTTCAAAAATAAATGATCCTATTGAATCTTTGTTAGGGTTTTGTTTGTTAACGGTTAGATTTACTTTTGTTGTAAATATTTTTGGCGTATGGACAGGTTTTGAAATCCAAGTATATTGAATCCTTGTATTTTTCTGTGAAAGTAAAGTGCTATCTATATTGTAAACAATTTCTTTAACCGAATATAAACTTCTTGCTGTAAGAACAGAAGACGAACAGCTACAGAGTAGAAATACAAAAATGATTACGTGTATTGCTTTCAATTCAGGTTAGGTTTAGCAGGAGAGATAAAATTTGTATTATATCTATCCTGCTAAATATACAAATTATTGAAAAACTACATTAGTAGCTTCAATAAGTACACCGCCGCCAATAATAATGATACTTCCACCACCTCCTGATCCAGTGGAACTCCAATGACATTCTTGGCATTTAGATCCATTTGGACATGAATTTCCATTTGATGTACATGTTCCGCCCCCAACATCGCCTCCAGATCCACTAAAGCAATCACAAGATCTAGTTACAGTGCCTCCATTTTGAATATACATAGGATCCCCGTCACCAAATGGAATAAAAATTACATTTTTTCCAATAGGAATTTCTATTTCCCCTTCAAACATATTAAATGATGTAGTATTAAACCAATTTTCTTCAATCTCTGTTTTGTTATCTATTAATGTAATGGTTACATATGCTGTAGTCCCATCAATAGTAATAGATATCTGCCTACATTGATCTTTATTTATTCTTGATTCGTACGTTCCCGCAATAAGGTTAAATGAAAATATAAGTAAAGTAAAGAGAATTAATAGTTGTTTCATAAAATAAAATCGTAAAATAATAAAGAGAGCTAATCTTTTATCTCACATCGATGACGTCTTTTTTTTATACAGAATGCAAAGATATTTTTTAATCATAAAAATTTGAATATGAATTTAAATATACAACTAATTTTGGATCTGATATATTCGCTTAGCATTTTTTTTTCAACAGACAAAATTTTGTGGTTTTAACCCACATTGCAGCTATTCACCACGTACTTCTTGCAAATCAGGTGGTTTGAAGGCGGCGGGTGGCACTGGGAGGACTACAGATTTTTTGTGTCTGAAGGGCTTTGATTGGTAGTTGCGAGTGAAAACGTGTACCATTTTTTAACATACTTAACAAATGGTTTACCAGCCCTGTCTAATCTGAGAATTAACTGCTATGTAGTTTTTTTAATCTACACTTTCTACATGCGGCTTTTCAACACTCAGTTATTGCCTCCCATTTTTTTCTATTATTAATACAGTTAATAAACCTCTTGTGACTTCCATAATCTATGTTTTCAAATTGTCATCCGGCGAAACCGGTGGATTGTGGAAATAATGCGGTGAAGAGTTAAATATTATCTAGCCAGACTACTGTTAATTGAAAAATTGCAAACGAAGAATGATTAACAAAACCTAGCAATTTTATTTCGTCATTACGGAAAAACACTTCAACTAATCCACCACAACAATCTTTCTACAAATTTTTTTCCCATCCGCCATTTCAACATCTACAAAGTATAATCCCTTACTCGAAATTATAAGGTGTATGAAATCTGACTGGACAAACGACAACACTCTTCCCATGTAATCTTTAATGATTACGTTCTTGATTTGACTACCATCTTTTGAAACGATAGAAAATTGTCCAAAAGTCGGATTAGGAAACAACTCAATACCTGCACTGTTAGCGAATCCATCAGTATAGCTAATGGAATTAACCGAATCACAGTGATCAATTGTCTGTGTAGCAATGAGAAAGTTGGGTAACCAAGTATTGTAAGAGTTGAGTCCGATAGAATGCTGCCTAACGTTGCATTGCAGACCCAGCGAATCGGGAGAATCAATACAATGTAAATATGGTGTAGGTGGAATGGTCGAAATATAAATTTTATTGTCGGGTGCTAGAAGAGGTTTCATGAAAAATGTTGGGCTTGAATTAGTGACGAAGCCATCATATTGTGCAACTAATACTTCTGATGCATTTATATCAGGTGCTGTTAAATCAAATTGCCAAATCTCTTCTGTATTAACTGCATATAATTTGGTGCTGTTAGCACTGAATTCAAGAAAAGACCATTGCCTGTAACCGGGTCTTATTCTTAAGGTATTCAAATAACTTAAATTGCCTGTACAGGCCTCAAAAGAAAACATGTCAATATTACCACTATCCACACTTGTTACATAGTATTTTCTGTTTGGACTGAATATTCCATAACCTAAAGAAAAGGAGTCGCAAACTTGGCCTTCTTGTTGTGAGTTATAAGTAATTCCATTTACATCAATTTTCCATTTTAAAAACAAGTTAGAGATGGCT
>JAYSPU010000109.1:0-4826 GCA_043721935.1 Bacteroidota bacterium
CTTCCAGTATAATTAAATCAGATAAGTGAATATCATATCTCAACTGCTTTGACTGACTTACCTACCCGCTTCGACGGACACACGTTGAGCCTTTAAATGCGGACGAATGTCCGCAGCAGGATTTACCGATTTTGTAAAAGATTGAATCAATCGTACTTTTAATACAACGGACGAATGTCCGTCGAAGCGGTATAAGAATAAGTCCGTCGCTAGCGGACTATATTTTAATGAAGGCATCTTTAAAATAACGTATGATACTTTAACTTTTGGAAGCCGTGTTAAACTAAATGGCAAACTTACGGTTAGTCGAGGTGAAATTTTATTGGATACAAATTCTTATAGAGCTCCTTCAACAACGGAGTATGGAGCAAATATGTTTTCTGTAAATGTTTCTCATAATTTCCACCCTTCAGTTTCACTTTTTGATATTCCAAATACGCCAAAACCATTAGCTCATATTAAAATTGAAATATTAGATTGCAATCATTTAAGTACTATCAGTCAATTTATTTCAACCACCTTTGCGTTTTATACTTTAGACCAGAATAATTACACACCACAATTTTATTATGATACATTGTATTTAACAAATAGTCTACCATTTAATGGATGCGGCAGTTTAAACATTAGTACCATTACTCCAAATCCATCCTCTGCTGGGACAAATGATACTGTTCAAATTTCAGGCTATGGATTTGGTAACTCAAAGGGTAATGGAGATGTGTTTTTACCGGACGCAAATTTTGGTGGCGGGTCTCATTATTTACACTTAGATTCTTTAGATTACATTTCATGGACAGATAGTTTAATAACTTTTGTATTACCTTCTATAGTTGATAGTATAGGAGGAAATCCATTAGAGCATTGTCCCGGTAGTGGAATTGTGAAAGTCCAAACAAATTCTGGTGATACAGTAAGTTCACCACATCCATTCACCATTTTATTTGCAGCTAATACAGCTATCGTAAATTCTTCTTTGAACCCTACTCACAAAATATTTAATCATTTACTACCGCCTTATGACCACCTGAATACTTTTGGTGCTTATATAATCAGACCAGATACATCTATTTCAAATCACCCTGATAGATTGGCTTGTCTGGATAAAGCCATTAAGAAATGGGTATGTTTAACAAACATCAATTATCAATTAGGAACCGATACGATTATTCAGAATCCGCTTTCAACCTATGACGATGTTACTTCTGTTTATTTTGCAGATTTAGGTGATTCAACAACAATTGCAACTACTTATCAATCGCTTTATCATGTTCAAAATCCTTATGACATTGAATTTGCAAAAGAGTTTGATTTGGTCTTGAATACAAGATTGATGTTTAAATGTTTTGCAGATACAAATACAAGTTCAAATGTACTTCCTGGAAAATACGACTTATATCATGTGTTACTTCATGAACTCGGACATGGTCATTCTTTAAATCATGTTAATGATGTATCTGCCGTTATGTATTATGGAACTTTAACGTCCGGTCAAAACGCTTCAGATAGGCATTTAGATTTATACTATGACCAACCTGCTTTACAAGGAGGAATTTGGACAATTGCAAATTCATCTGCAATCGATTCCACAGGCGCAGGCGTATATCCAATGAGACCTGGCAGTGCGAATTGTACGGGGATTATCGGATTTAACGATGAAATTTTTCCGAATCTAAACCTGTTATTGTATCCAAATCCAACCATCAATAATTTATATGTATCTTACAAATTAGAGAAAAGTGCTAATGTGAATATTTATGTATATAATTTGTTCGGTCAAATTATATATTCACGTACAAATGTAGAAGGTGAACTAATTGAAATTCCTTTAGCAGATTCGCCTTCTGGATTTTACTTAGTAAAGTTTCAAATCGATAACCACAACATTATAGGAAAAGTAATTAAGCAATGAAATTTTTTATCCTTATTTTAATTATTTTTTATTGTAGTTGCAGTCAACAAGCAGGGGTTGTTAAGTCCCCTGCTTTTTGTTCTGATTTAAGAAATGAGATTAAAAACAATTGGAAATTAACTACAGATAGTTCATATTATGAAACTAATCTTCAGTTTTTAAGAAGAGTAGATTCAATATATAAAAGCTGTTTAATTAATGAGAACAATGTAATTTCTCTTTTTGGTCAACCAAATAAAACTGGACATTCATTTCATCGTTTGGAATTGATTTATCATATTGATAAGCCTTGTACATCTGAACATAAATATGAATGTTCAGACTTTATGATTTATTTTGATGAAGGCGATTCTGTAAAAGGTACAATGGTAATTACCACTGGGAAACCGTATAGACAAAAATAAATTGTATGAAAGAGAATTTTTGTTTGTTTCTTATAATTATAACTTTAACCTGTTGTAAAAGGACGGTTAAGCCTATAGAAGAGAATACTAAAAGCAATAAACCAACTTTAGTTTTTAAATCAGATACAAGCTCAGAGGATAAAGTTTTTCTTTATTACTTTGATAGTCTGTTAACAAAGAAAAATACTACTCTCTGTAACGTTTCAAAACAGTTACTTTCAATAGAGGATAGTACAATCCATATTGCCGACCAGAAGTATCCGGACTTCGGAATAAAACATAATGAGTATCAGGAACAACTTTATAAGAAAGAGTACAAGAAGTTATTTAAAGAGTTAGGAATAAACGATTCACTCGTGTATTACATTAATACGTTTTCATATAAATATTGTAAATGAATCTTAAAAAGAAAATACCGAGTTATCCTCAAAACATACGGATAGAATCCCGCTGTGACGGATTTGCCTTCCCCACCGCTTCGACGGACATCCGCCCGCTGTGACGGACTTCCCCCGAAGTGAAGGATTTGCAATCCTTCACTTCCTTCACGCAGATTTTCAATCTGCAGTTAAGTGCTTATACGATTCCAAATTTACAAGTCGTTTGTAAGTAACCGTGAAGCGAGTTAGTTCCAACAACTTATCAATCAAATTGTATTTTAAAAATTCCGGATTGCTAACAGCCGGAAATAACGGTGTAAGAAAATTAACACTCAATACCACTTCCAATCTATAATAATTCCGGGTAGAGCTGAATAAATAATCCTGTTCCCTTGCCACCAATTTCTCAACGACAGGGATTCTGTGTATGTAGTTTATTTTTTGTCGTGTCACTTTTTCTTTATACACTTCAATGGCTTGATTGCCCTCCTGCCAAAACTTAAAGATTATTATTTTCACATTCTTCACCACTGCATACAAAAAGCGATTCAGCAGCCACTCTTATCTCTTCCACTCTCTTTTACTTTCCTGTTCATTTTTAATTTGTCGTAATAAAACTTTGGAAGTATATTTCTTGAAATCCTTGATTAAGATTAAGTCCGGTAGAAACACCAATCCAATCTACGACAGTAAGAGATAAAAAATATGATTTATCCAAACGAATACTGTAATGAATACAAACTTCCGTTGCGTCTCTGGCTATGTAAGCGACTGAAAAGCTTTGAAGTGCGGATTGAAAATCCGCGTGAAGAAAGTGAAGGATTACAAATCCTTCACATAGGAGCTATTAAATGCGGACCAATGTCCGCAGCGGTATTTATCGGATATATATCAGATTGAATTGAACGTACTTTTAATACAACGGACGAATGGTCGTCGAAGCGGTGTAGGTGGAAAGGTCGTCACAGCGGAAAGCCTCACTTCGCTAGAATGAGGCTTTTTGTTTTTCATTATAAGTCGTTACATATATTTAAAGCTCATCTTCTTTTCTTATTTAGACCCTTTTTCTTTACTATTGAGCCTAAAACAGACCATTAGTGAGCCTTAAAAGTTTAAATACGGCTCAAATATTCATTAAATAAGGCTCAAATTGCATGACAATTGATCCGCAAAGCTTATATTTGTGAGCTTTAAATAATATAAATGTCGAAATCAAGCAAAAATAGAAGTAAATTAATTTTGGATTTTATCGAATCAAACCCATTGTGTTCATCGAAGGAAATTCATGATGGGTTGGTTGAAAAGGTAGGGTATGCGACCGTTAAAAGGATTCTGCAAAAACTTCTTTCAGAAAAGCTGATCACAATAACCGGTAAGGGCAAAGGGACTAAGTACGAAATCAGCCAGACGTATAATTTATTACGTCCGATTGATGTTGAGCAATATTTCCGGAAAGAAGTTGATGAAAGAATTATCCGAAATAATTTTAATCATTCGCTGATTCGAGAAATATTAAACAGCGCTTCTCTATTTTCAAAAGAAGAAATGGCACACTTAACCAATTTGCAAAATCGACACGAAAAAAATATTTCAAAATTATCAACAACTGAATACAAAAAAGAACTTGAACGTTTAGCCATCGATTTAAGCTGGAAATCATCGCAGATCGAAGGCAATACTTATTCTTTACTTGAAACAGAACGCCTCCTTAAAGAAAAGGAAACTGCTGCAGGAAAGTCTAAGGATGAAGCTGTCATGCTTCTTAATCATAAAGCAGCATTGGATTTCATAATAGCCAATCCTTCGTATGTAAAGCAAATGACAGTTTCAATAATTGAAGACATACATAGTATCCTTATGAAAGACCTGGGCATTGCCCGGAACATCAGGAACGGTATAGTTGGTATTACAGGAACCAATTATAAACCGCTGGACAATGAGTTTCAGATTAAAGAAGCATTGGAGGAGATGAGTGCCGTGGTAAATGAAAAAGAAAATGTTTTCGAAAAGGCGCTATTGGTTTTGGTATTGATCTCTTACATCCAACCTTTTTCTGACGGGAATAAAAGAACAGCGAGAATTGTCAGCAATGCGATACTGATGAATAATAATTTCTGTCCGATTTCTTTC
>JAYSPU010000110.1:0-1515 GCA_043721935.1 Bacteroidota bacterium
TTAAATCATAATCGAGTCTTGACGTTCGCAAGATGGTCTTTCTGTCAGTCATAACGACATCTTCAAAAAGCTGAGCAAATTTTGTATTGCCATCATACAAAAGTCTTTTGCCTGTCAGATTAAGCGTGTCTCCTTTTTTGATGCGGACACTTCCAAAGGCTTCCAATTTGTTTTCGTCTCTGTATAACCAGGCACTGTCACAATACATAAATGCCTGCTGATGACTAAACACAACATTTCCGATTAATCGTGTTGCTTTTGCATTAATTGTTTGGTCAAATTCACTTACATCAGCATTTACCAATTCAATTTTTTGTGGCGATTGCCCGTAAGTGCTTGAAATAAAGAAGGAAAGAAGAAAAAGAAGAATGTAGTGCTTCATCGGAGGGCTAAAATACAGCAGAAGTTTTAAAGGAAGCACATTTATCCCGTATTTTTACTTTTTAACCCGCAACCGGTGATGCACGATAAAGAGGTTTTTGCGAATGTATTGTTACCCTTACCGGTTCCACGGCTTTTTTCCTATCGTATTCCGCCGGAATTGGCAGGTGAAGCTGTTCCGGGTAAGCGGGTGATTGTTCCCTTTGGAAAGCAAAAAGTGTATTCCGGTCTAATTCGTGAAATTTTTGAATCATATCCTGATCCTTCTTCACTTAAAGAGGTTCTTAGTATTCTGGATGATTTACCTCTGGTGAATGAAAAACAATTTGCCTTGTGGGATTGGATGGCTGAATACTACATGTGTTCGACCGGTGAAGTCATGAATTGCGCTTTACCTGCTGCTTTAAAGCTACAAAGTGAAACCATCGTTGAACCTGCTGATATTGATCCTACAACAATTGAATTAACAGAAGCGGAAGATCGATTGTACCAATTGTTACTTGAAAAGAAAAGTATGACCATTGGCGAGGTCAGCGATGAAATGCAAATAGCAAATGTTCATCCAATGTTAAAGCGTGCTTTTGAAAAAGGATTGATTATTTTAAGTGAGGAAATTCAGGAGCAATATAAACCTAAGAAAGAAAAAGTAATCCGCTTTGCTGAAGCTTATAAGTCGGAGAGTGCATTGTCTCAACTTTTCAATGAATTGGAATCTGATCCGCGAAAAGCTCGTCAGGGGGAAACGTTGATGGTCTTTCTAAAATATTTGTTCGAAAAAGAAGAGCGGGATACGGTGAATAAAAGTCTTTTGCTGAAACATAAAGGTATTTCCCGCAGTTCATTGCAAACACTTATTCACAATGGAATATTGGTTGAGTCAGAGATAACGGTAGATCGTATACCATTGCAAAAAGGACAAGTTACTTCACCTGTTATACTTTCGGAGATTCAAAATGATGTCCTCGAAAAAATTAATGCAAGTTTTGAAAAACATGATGTAACACTTTTACACGGAGTAACTTCTAGCGGGAAAACGGAATTGTATATTCATCTTATTGAAGAAACGATAAAGCAAGGCAAGCAAGTGTTGTATTTGCTTCCGGAAATTGCATTGACGACTCAAATAATAAATCG
>JAYSPU010000111.1:0-6637 GCA_043721935.1 Bacteroidota bacterium
CACGGTTACTTCGTGATTTCAGCCGCAGCCGGATTATTTGTTGATCCCAAAAAAGGACCGGTGCTTGCGAATTACGGACTCGATAACTTACGTTTCATCCAACCGGTTTATGTTGGTGATACCTTACACGTAAAGTTAACCTGTCAACGCAAAACGAAAAAAGATCAACGCGACGGACAAATCGATCAGGGAGTTGTTGAATGGTATGTTCAGGTAATCAATCAAAAGGCAGAAGTAGTAGCACTGGAAACAGTGTTGACACTAGTTGCATGTAAACAAGAAAATAAAGTTTTAGTTAACCAATAAACACAAAGGCCATGTTACTCTATGACACACTCGATAGATTCGAGAAAAAATTCGGTTACTTAAAGAAAAAGGGACTTCGCATCAACGGATTAAAGATGATCGACCCAAAACGTAAGAAACACGTAATTGACGTGAGTCGTCCGATGGTATTTGACAACCGTCTTCTCCCAAAACAATTTGAAGGATTAGATGTAAAAATGATTATCCACGGAGATCTTCCGAATGAATTTAAAATTGATCGCACTCAACCCGATTGGCAGAAAAAAGAATACATCTGGGCACCGGAGCGATTCGAACAATTTGTAGATCGTTGTGCACCGGAAATTAAGAAAGCGTTGGGCAATGTGAACATGACTCGTGACGAAATGCTTTCCGCACTTTGCTTTGGCGATTTTGAAGCACACAAGACAAAGACTATTGCATTGGTAGCAGAAGGAAAAGTTCCTGCTTATCAAGCAAATTAATTCCTTAGTGTCCATTACGATCTTTTCTTTTTAACAAAAAAAAAGATCGTAACGGACTATTTGGATTTGAATTTTTGAATTGCATTTCTTGTAAAATCAGAAAGCACGAGTGTACCACTCATTACTGCACGCTCTGCAAGCAATGAATCCCAATGATCAGTTCCTGTCCACAAAACTTTTTTAAGTAAAGCCATTGCCTCCGGATTACTGGAGGCTAATTTTTTTGTAAGAGCTTCAATGGCAACATCCATTTCAGTGATGGAGGAAAACACATCAGCATACAACCCTTTTTCTTTTGCCCATGCAGCGCTCTGCCATTCTGTTGCATTGATTGATAAAGAAGCAAAAGCAGCAGTCCCGATTTTTCGTTCAACAGCAGGACCAACTACAAACGGACCAATTCCTACTGCAAGTTCACTGAGTTTAACAGAGGCAGTATCAACTGCAAATGTATAGTCAGCCGCAGATGCCAATCCTACTCCACCGCCAACAGCTTTATTTTGCACTCGCGCAATTACAAACTTCGGTGCTTTACGCATTGCATTGATCACAGCTGCAAAACCGGAAAAGAATTTTGTTCCTTGTTCAATGCTCTCAATCGACATTAATTCATCAAAGGAAGCACCGGCACAAAAAGCTTTTTCGCCTTCGCTCTGCAAAATGATTACACGAACTTCTTTATTAGTTCCTGCCTTTTCTACTTCACCGGCCAACTGCATTAACAATGCACCGGGAAGTGAATTACTTTGGGGATGAAAAAAAGTGATGGTAGCAATGTGATTTACTGTTTGTGTATGGACCGTTCCGTTTGACATAAATGAATATTAAAAAACTAAAGTAAGGTACATGGCTGACTTTTTCAAACAGTTTAAAATTTGGTTGTATAACTTAACCTCACTGTTTTGATCAGTAATATAAAATTTATAACTAGTACCTTGTTCTATTGGTCCAATATATTGAAAATTAGGATTAGCTGTTGTAGAACCTGAAGTCAAGCATATCGGAGAATTTGAAGTAAACAATTGTGGATGATCCTGATGTCCAACTAAGCTACTTTGTGCAAACCAAATATCTCCACCTGGGTAAATATCACATCGATCCTCAAAAGGTAAAGAGTTTATGTTTGCATCAATAGAAAAAGAATTAAACCATAATTTTTCAGCTGTAAAAATTGTATTTCGTGGATCTTGCGAAAACCAAAAACCATAATAATTTGGTCCACCTGTTGCGTAGGGTGCATATTCTGCAGAAAATATTGGATCCATATTAGTTCTCTGATTATTATTTGGACCATTCAAATCTAAAAAACGATTAGTATAGTATTCAGGAGTTAGATATAAATTATATAATATAGCAGCGTCTCGCCCATAATAAACTGTGTTTATTCTATCTAATTGTCTTTTAATATGCCCATAAGAATTCGTATAAACACCGTCAAGCCAGTCCGCAACTTGTTGATGAAATACTGTTTCACCTGCAAGACCACCATCATTAAATAATCCAATATAAGCTTCGGAATATACCTGGTGAGAATGTATAAAATTATAATCATCTCGAACTCTAT
Source organism: Bacteroidota bacterium (assembly GCA_043721935.1). Classification (GTDB taxonomy): domain Bacteria; phylum Bacteroidota; class Bacteroidia; order AKYH767-A; family 2013-40CM-41-45; genus JADKIH01. The sequence goes on from JAYSPU010000111.1 coordinate 2,335, forward strand.
CTATAGCTTGAACTAGAGCCTTAAATTGTATGTAAAGGTTATGTGTGTTTTGACTAGGCCCACCATAGCAATCATCTGCTTTTGGATACCAAAATTCATATTCTGTTAGAAATACATCGACTTTAGCATCACAGTAATCGTTAAAATCCGCACTTCGCAACATTAACTTTGTAACTTCTGATTTTAAAAATTCAAAATGATCCTCTGGTGAATATTCATTTTCTACATATTTTAATTCTTGATTCGATCTGTTATGATTACTTAATATATAGGCTGGTGATGCTGTAATTCCAAAGTTATCTGAAAATAATGAAGCACAAGCTGAATTTACACCAATCAATTTTATACAATATTGAGTTTTAGCTTTTCGAATAAACGAACAAAGAAGATCTTTATAGTAATCGCTATAATCAGGGTCGTTAAATACCTTGCCAATATCATATAATATGAGATAAGTAATATCATTATCCATTGCGTATTGCAATAAAGCATCTTCTTTAGACGGAATGCCAAGTATGCTATAATTAGGATCAATAGTCACTGTGCCTGATGAAATGACCGGTCTGAAAAATCTGTCTACATAAAGTCCTCTCCCTGGATCGGGCAGTTGTCCCATTGTTTTATATATATTAAATAATAACAGAGCAACTACAATAACTAATTGTCTTGATTTCATGATCATATTCTCTAAAAATTATAAATGGTGGATAACTATCTTTTCATAAAAAATTTCATTGGTAGTTTTTAAAACAACTTGAAGAAAGTAAATTCCTTCCGTCAAGTTTGTCAAATCTAAGTTTCCATCATTACCAAAAAACTTTCCGAAATCTATTCCAGATATATTTTTGACATTGATTTCCAAAGGAACATTTATATTATAAAAATATTTTAAATGTCCGTTTAAAACAGGGTTAACTATAAAAAAGTCTGATTTCAAGTTTCTCTGAGTAATATCCGATAGTAAATTCAAATTATCAATATCAATTAACCAGGCATCTAATCCCCCGTGATTATTAGTGATGTCGCCATTGCTGGATTCTGAGTATCCGATACAATATATATTTGAAGAATCTACTATCAAGCTAGTTGCCCTGTCAATAGTTTGTCCACCAAATGTTTTTTCATAAAGTATATTTCCAATTGTATCTAGCTGAAAGACCCAATAATCATCGGCTCCGTGATTAAATGATAAATCACCATCGTTTGAAGATGCACGGGTAAGAATATAAATTTCATTATTAAAAATGTTAAAATCCTTTCCTATCTCATCTCCACTTCCTCCATAACTTTTCTCCCATTGCAAGCTACCTGCTAAATCAGTACAAATCAACCAACAATCCCCAGAAGGAACCTGAGGAAAGGTATTAGTCAGATGATTATTGCTGACATCACCATCATTTGAAATATTAATCCCTAAAACATAATATTTTCCATTTAAAACAGCAATTGATTCACCGCCATCGATAGAACTTCCACCAAAGCAGTTCGACCATAAAAAGTTTCCGAATGAATCTGTTTTAAAAAGGTATACATCACTACCACCATGGAAATTACTCACTTGTTGATCATTGCTATATGTATCTCCGACTACAATTAATCCATGGTCAGATGTTTCAATAATTTTAGCAGGATACTCATCGTAAGAACCACCGTAAGTTTGGCTCCATAACAGGTTTCCAAGGGTATCAATTTTGAAATTCCAAATGTCATAGCTGCCAGGAACTCCATGATTGAAAGTAATGTCACCATCATCAGAGGTAGTCCATGCTGATATCACATAGGAACTGTCACTTGTACGACAAATCACAGGGTTTTCATCCCGGGCAGATCCACCGAAACATTTTTTCCAGAGTAAAGTCCCATTTTCCGATAAATGCATCACCCATACATCGGCAGCGCCATGATTACCGGATACATCCCCATCATTGGAGTTGGTTGTACCAACTACCAAATAGCCTCCATCAAAAGCAGGTACAATATCACTAAAAAAATCATCGTCTGTTCCTCCAAAGAAAACACTATCAATAATATTTCCGTTTACCGTATCCACTTTGAAAAGAAAGCAATCGAATTTACCAGGAACGAATGGAGTATGTTGCATTTCAATATCATCAGAACGTGTTGCGCCAATTATTATCAACTCGGCACCTGAATTAGACTTAATCATACCATAACCAAAATCATTTTCAGTTCCGCCGTATGAACGCTCCCATTTCAATTGTTGGCAATAGGCGCTAGTGGTAAAACCTGCCCAAAAAAAAAGAACATAAAGGAGGACAATAAAATTTTTAAACACGCGAGAAATATAAATTTGTATTTATTAAAATTATATAATCTAAAACATAAAACTTCAAAAATGGAATTAAGTTATTAACAATAATTTAATCTTCCCTTTTTTTAGACCAAGTATAATTCTGCCACGAATCAATAATCGATAAAACTCCAATAGGACATACTGTGTTGGTTTAATTCAAATACACAACCTTTTGAAATGTACGAATCAGGTACAACTAAATTCACCTACTGGTATCGACATTTCGTTGGGTGAACTTATCCCTGGCTGCTTGCTTAGCAGCAGAGCCGGTTTCCTTTTTAGTTCATAGAAAAATTCCAATCATTAAACTATATTTACAACTTGTCGAAAAAGTCAGCCACATTCAATAAGTAAAATTTAAGAGCTGAAAAAAATCAATTCGATTTATGCCATTTGATTTACAACCGGTCCTAAATAATGACTTAGTTCAGCTTCAACCTATTCAGGAAACTGATTTTAAAGAATTGTATGCGGTAGCTTCAGATCCACTCTTGTGGGAACAACATCCGAATCAGGATCGATATAAGGAAGAAGTATTTCGGCGTTTTTTTGACGAAGCCATAAGATCAAAAAGTGCATTTGTCATTCTTGATCGAAGGACTGAGAAAATTATTGGCAGTACTCGCTACTATAAATATCGTCCGGAAAATAAATCAGTAGTTATCGGTTACACTTTTCTCTCACGAAAGCATTGGGGAGGTATTTATAATCATACAGTCAAATCGTTAATGTTGAATCATGCCTTTCTGTGGCTCAACGAAGTCATTTTTGAAATTGGCGCGACGAATATTCGTTCACAAAAAGCGATTGAAAAAATAGGAGCAATAAAAACCGATACGATTGAAAAAGATTTTCCCGGAGAATCAAACAAGATTAACTTTATCTACCGAATAACAAAAAAGGAATGGGAGTCAATCTTCTCCTTGACAAAAGAAACTAAACGTTAACAGACATGAACACTCAAAAAGCAGTACCAATTATCGCTTCATTACTTCGGATCGTAGCAGGTGTTTTATTTTTACAAGCAGGCGGACTTAAATTATTCGGATAGTTTGGTGGAATGCCGGGAGGCGGTACTGTGCAACTGATGTCGCAAATTGGCATTGGAAGTGTTCTGGAATTTGTCGGTGGAAGTTTAATGGTACTTGGTTTATTTACAAGACCTGTTGCTTTTATTCTGGCCGGAGAAATGGCAGTTGCTTATTTTCAATTCCACGCGCCAAACGGACTCTGGCCAATACAAAATAACGGCGAAAGTTCAGTCCTTTTTTGCTTTATCTTTTTATTCTTGGCAGCATACGGAGGTCAGGGATGGAGCCTGGATGAATTACTTAAAAAATCCAAAATGAAAAAGTAACAATGCTCTTAAATTCTTTTCCTAAGAAAATATTTTTCAAAGAATTAAATAAACGAGTATTGGATTTGCTAAAAGGCATACGTTAATCCACCAAGCACATTTAATCGCTCGTTTGGATACTGATACCAATAGTAATATCGGCTAAAGCCAAGATTATTCATATTCAGATAGATGGAAAGCACTTTTGAATACCGGTATTCAATGCCCAGATTTCCATCCACAAATCCATTTACTTTTTGTGCTACAAATCCGCCCGTGACATTCTGTCTTACATAAAAATTTCCTCTGCTATAAAGAGAGGCTTTAATGATCAACTTCTCCCATAAATTATAATTTGCATTCAGGCTGACTTCACTTGACGGGCGATGCCATGCCTTTTCATTAAAGTCCATTTTGTAAGTGTACTGATCGAAACGAATGGCAGCATTGAATTTATCTGATGCTTTATATCCTAATTCAGCGTGAATGTTAAATACTTTTCCATCGCGATAAAGTGTGTTAAACGTATTAAAGTTCACTCCATCGTTCACGTACAATAACATATCTCCTACTGTCGAGTATTTTACCATTGCAAGAAATGAAATTGTGCTGCTGAAATTTCCATTCAGTCCGGCTTTCAATTCGATTTTATT
>JAYSPU010000112.1:0-6628 GCA_043721935.1 Bacteroidota bacterium
TATCACGAATACCTGCGTCTCTTGAAAGGCGTACAAATATCCCGGAGCATGCTACTCATTCTCCAGTAAATTGTAATTCCGCCGAAAAAATACCAGTCCTTATCGCTTGAATTTCCTCTTTGTTTTAAAAAAGCAGAAACAAATCCGACAGCAGTATCAGCAGGTGTAAGCGATCGATCAGAAAGTAAAGCAGCCGCAGTACCTCTGGCAGCTCTCAGCCCGTTTAGTTCGGGGTAAACAGTACTCACATCATCCAGATAATCAGAATAAGCTCGTCTGGCACCTATTTCGATACCGATCCCAATTCTTCCTGTTGAAATTTTAATTCCGCCACCGATTGGAATAGAGACTTGTAATCGCTTATATTTTTTAGTTCCGTTTAATCCCTGACCTTCCGTTCCCAATGGTTGTAACTCATAGGTTGAATTACCCAATTGCGCTTTTGGATTGAAATGAAAAATCGCTAGTCCTGTAAAAATATACGGAGTAAATGGATAGTCTGAGTTACCTGTTTCATAAGGAAAAAAATTAAACTCAATCTGTGGTGAAACCTCTAAAATATTAGAATAAAAAGAAAGGTTGCGATTGAATTCAAATGCTGTTTTTGCCTTAGAATCATCTCCTGAAATCCGACCATAATTAACAGATAATTTCCAGGCCCAGCGTCGATCCCAATTGTGTCTGTAAAAGCCACCGATAGCAGGGTGCAAAAAATCGGTATTAAAGATGTGTCTTGACAATTCACCCTTATAATTTGAAGCTCCCACCATAATGCCTAATTCATTGTATTGCCCGTTAGAAGCTGCAGCAGAAAGCATGAAAAGGCAAAAAAAGAAATACCGAAGCATTTTTTTCATCTGGTAAAATAAGTTGAAATTCTTGAACGAAAGGAGCCGCTTATAATTGAATTAAAAACGCGGCAAATTGTTACGACCGGTAGTTAGCTTATAATTTAAGCTAAAAATAGCGAACATATAGGCGTCTTTTTCCCTCGGATCTCCACGTTGTGCACCAGGCGCAGTAACCTGAATACGGTTGGGATCTTTCCCTGAACGATCGGCTAAGACTGCAGCAAGCGGATCCGCATCCGGATAATTTTGAAAGTCAAAATAAGTTGTGCTGACATCGTCAATATAATCAGTAAAGGTCTTACGAATTCCCAACTCTAAGCCAACACCCCATGATCGATTGACAGTATATTTAAATCCTATACCGACAGGAATACAAAACTGAACAAGAGAATATTTACTTCGGGAAGCGACTAAACCCTGACCTTCTGTTCCTAAAGGCTGAAGACGAATAGAAGTCCCTTGATAATTGGTACGCGGATCCATGTAAAAAACGCCCAGTCCGACAAATCCATAAGTATACAACTCATATCCTCTTAATCCTTTCACTTTTCTTAAGCGATATCTATGTCCAATTTGCTCTTGCTGGAATGCTCCCTCAAAATTGACGTTAAATTCATAAATGTCTGAGTAGAAATTCAAGTTTCTGTAATTACGAAAAACCTCGGTTGTGGTATTATCATTACCTGTAACCCGGCCATACGTCAGATGCGATTTTAAAGCAAAATAGTTGCTTAACTTATAACGTAATCCCACAGAAGCCGCAAAACGCGACATCGACCATTCTAAATCCCGAAAGTAGTGGGTGCCGATTTGATTTGCGCCTCCTAATTCACCCAAGAAATTTGACACACCTGCGCCAAAACTGATTTCATAACGTTGTCTTTTCCAACGTTGTGCTTCAGATATATTCGAACCTAGGAAAAGGAAAGTCAGAAGAATGAGTACTACTTTTTTCATGTGCACGGCAGAGTTGGCAAATATAGCAAAATAACGATTCTAGCAACTTTATGTTACAGTCCTTTGTTAGGTAATTTAGATTCAATTTCTTGTATCCAGACCCCAATTGAGCTTTTTTCGCAGTGTATTCAGGAAGTTTTCAGAACTGAGGCGTACCAGATTGAATTGATAATTTTCCTTCCGGATGGCAATCTGAAAACTAGCATCAATAGTGGCTGAACGGGAATCCAGAGTGGCCATAAAATGCTGACTTCGACCTTCTACTTCTAATGAAATTACGTTTTTATCGGATACAACAATTGGTCTTACATTCAAATTGTGAGGTGCAATTGGTGTGATTACCAAAGATTCAGATTGAGGTACGATAATCGGCCCACCACAACTCAAGGAGTAACCCGTGGATCCGGTAGGTGTCGAAATCATAATTCCATCAGCCCAATAACTATTCAGGTATTCTCCATTCAAATAAGTATGAATCGTTATCATACTAGATGTATCTTTTTTATGCAATGTGAATTCATTCAATGCTATATTTTCGCCCTCAAACAATGGATGGTTACATTCTAATCGTATGAGTGTTCTTGGATCAGTTGCAAAATGACCATCGGCCAGACTTTGTATTGCATCATTGATGTTTTCTGAAGATATACTCGATAGAAATCCTAAGCGACCAATATTAATTCCGGCTACAGGAATGTTTTTATCTTTAACCAGAAACACTGTATCAAGTAAGGTCCCATCTCCACCAATGCTAAACAAAAAATCAGTTTGAGTAGAAAGATCTTCCGAGCTATGAAAAACATCCGCTTTCAAATCCGGCATTCCTTGCTTTAGAAACCGTGCATAGGGTTCATGAATACAAATGGAATAATTCCGTTCATACAAAATGTCTAAGACCTTTTTTACAAAAGGAAGTTGATTGGTGTTTACGGGTCTGCCGTAGATTGCTATATTCATTCTGATTACATCGAAGAAGTAAAGTGAAGAAAAAATCCCCGTTCCCCAAATTTATTTATGGAATACTCAAGGCGAAAAACTAAATCATAATAGGTAACAAAATCAATTCCTGCTCCTCCACTATATTGCCAACGGTTAATTAAACTATTATTTGTCTTGAACTGATCATTAAATACATATCCTGCATCGGCAAACAAGTTAAGATAAAAAGCAAATGGTATGGTACTAAATTTATTTAACGGAATAAACTTAGCATGAAGTTCTTTTTTAGGAAGTAATTCAAATTTAAAATTAGATTTAAACAAAGCAAAACTTTTTCCATCCATTACATAGTATTCGTATCCTCTCAAAAAATCTTTTGAATAACCGAGTCCTCGTGTCAGATAATAAGGCACATACTTATTAAGCGTATATTTTCCGCTGGCTTCAAATCCGGAATAAAACTGATGCCCCAGATTAAAAAATCTCCTGTAATGACCTGACGTATACGTCATATCCAATTTGTCTCCTAGAAAAGGAATTCCATTGCGGACAATTTCTGCATCAAAATAATATCCGTTTAGCGGATAAAAAGCAATATCTCTTCTATCATTTTTGAAGAAGTACCGGAATGAAAAATACCTGATTCTGTTTTTTCCCGGCAAAAAATAATCATTGTTTAGCGAAATCACTGTATCTACAACCTCAGCCTCCTTAAATCCGGCTTCAGCTGAATATGTTCGATATAGATTAGGCCGGTAATTATATGCTACTGATCCGCCAATTTCTCTTTTTGTAAAAATATTTTCATCATTATAAAAAAGAAGATCATCAAATGCAGTCTTGACCGTTGTTTGGTGATTTCTGGAAAACACAAATCCAAAACGCATTCCCGCCTTTTGATTTTTATTTATAAAAGGCACACTGTAATAAAAACTAAATCGTTGAATATATCCAAACCGTGCCGTAATAGCGAGTTCTTCATTTCTCCCTCTGAAATTATTCCAGGTCAATACTCCACCGTAAATAATTCTAGAAAAATCTTTTGTCCTCCACCAGGTATTAAAATTTCGATCTGCTATCTCAAAAACAGGGACGGGAAATATATACCACCGCTCTGTGACGATTATAAACAAATTTACCTTGTCTTGTTCAAAGAGATAGTTAATTCGCACTGAATTGAAAAGAGAAGTATTGAATATATTTTGTTCACTTCTGGTAAACTTAGACTCTAGCGAACTTAACACAAGCGTGTCACCTTTTCGGAAAGTTAACTCGCGGATAATAATCCGATCCTGTGTAATTTTGTTTCCAAGTATTGTGATATCACCTACAACAAAGCGAGCAGTATTAGAATCGAGTACAACAGCATCCGGACTGGAGACAAGTATTTGGGCTTTAGCAGAGGCGAACCAACTAAGAAAAATTATAAGGGAAATGGTTCCTTTCCACATCGCGATGAGACCGGTATAGTTAGATGCCCAGATAATTCATCAGCGTGTCGTAACGAGACTTAATATCATCAATAAATTCGCTTTGATGATAATGTTCTTTGACAAAATATCCGTGACGTGTAAAGGAAGAAATAATTCTTGTTAAATCCTGACGGTTAATCCGAAGCGTTAAATCAATTGATTCGTTTTCGGCATTCGGAGTTACGTATGAACTTAAAATCTTACCGTCTTCACTTTCAATAATATGAGCGATTTCACTCATCGTATAATTTTTTGCCGGAAGTTCAAGTACGATAACACCTAATGCATCTTCGAATATTCCGCTATCGGCATAATGTCTTAAAACATCGGCAACGGTAATTAATCCTATGTAATGATCTGCTTCATCCAACACAGGAACAACAGTCAGTTTCTTTCTAGAAATTAATTTAACTACTTGAAAAATGGGTTGATTAAAACGTACAAAAGGCTTAATCAAAGGAATGTGTTGATTGCCTAATGGCAAATCCAGAGTCGAAGAACGCAAAATATCTTCTTCAGAAGCAAGACCTTGATAATTTACACCATCAACTAATGGAAGATGTTCGAGGTGAAACTCTTCCATCCATTTTAAAGCCTTCAAACCGGAGTCTGTTGGTTTCAATGGTGGATAAGAGTCGTTAATTAATTCTTTGGCTATCATTCTATCCTTATTTACGTCTTATTCTCTCAGATGGTTTTGCGCGCGCAAACATAATCAAATTATAAACTGAAAGATTTTAATTAAATTTTGTCCTCGGCAACTGGTTTTTCTCTAAAACACAGCTAATTTCAATGTGTTCATTTAAAAAATGCTCAATAACAATACCTTTTTTTTGAAAGCCGATTTATTTGGACCAATTTTACGCTTTGCTGACCATATGACACGATTAAGCGTTAATGTAAACAAGATTGCGACTCTGAGAAATGCCCGGGGAGGAAATACTCCGGATCTCATAAAAGCGGCAATCGACATTCAGCGTTTTGGGTCTGATGGCATTACCGTTCATCCAAGACCTGACGAAAGACATATACGCATACAGGATGTATATGATTTAAAAAAGGTAGTCAGTACAGAATTTAATATAGAAGGATATCCTTCGAAAGTCTTTTTACAATTGCTTAAGTCGATTCGACCCACACAAGCAACATTAGTCCCCGACCCTCCGGATGTCCTGACTTCAAATGCAGGATGGAACACGCTTGAACATAAAAGTTTTCTACAAGAATGTCTGGCAGAAATTCACAACTATGGTATCCGTACTTCCATTTTCATAGCTCCCGATGAAAACATGATTTTTCATGCCAAAGAAACTGGGACCGATCGTATCGAATTATATACAGAAGCCTATGCAGCGAATTTTCATTTGGATCGCGAGGCAGCAATTGCTCCATACCAAAAGGCGGCTGAAGTAGCTTCACAATTAAATCTTGGACTCAATGCCGGGCATGATTTAAATTTAGAGAACCTCCGGTTTTTCAAACAAAACATAATCGGATTAGAAGAAGTTTCTATAGGACATGCTTTGATAAGTGATGCCTTGTATTACGGATTGGAAAATGTAATAGGCTTATACAAACGGCAGCTCACCTTAAAATAAGTTCTGCTTGATTTTATTTTAATTGTTAATCATTCATTCAATGTTGTATTTCAAAAAAAATGGAGATGGTTTTCCTTTAATCATTTTACATGGATTATTTGGAATGGGCGATAACTGGGCAACCCTTTCTAACCAATACAAAGAACATGGATTTGCATGCTATCTCATTGACCAGCGTAATCATGGACGCAGTTTTCACAGTGAAGAATTCAACTACACTGTAATGGCAGAAGATCTGCACAAATGGATGCAACATGAAAAAATAGATAAAGCAAACCTGATAGGACATTCAATGGGTGGAAAAACAGCAATGTTTTTTGCAACCAAGTATGAAACGTTAATTCATAAATTAGTCATAGCGGATATTGCACCTCGCTACTACACGCCGCATCATGATTCCATACTCGCTGCATTAAAATCAATGCATACAGAAACAATGACTTCAAGAAAAGAAGCGGAAGAACAGCTCCGAATATCAATACATGACGAAGAAACTTTACAGTTTTTATTGAAAAACCTTTACTGGACGGAAGAAAAAAAACTTGCGTGGCGATTTGGACTGAATGGAATTGAAAAGAATATTGATCGTATAGGCGAAGCGATGCCCGATAAAAAAGTCGGCGTGCCTACACTTTTTTTAAGAGGTGAAAAATCCGGCTATATCACTTCAGAAGATGAATTAGAAATCCATAAACGATTTCAACATGTAAAGATTGAAACCATCACAAATGCCGGGCACTGGTTACATGCAGAAAATCCAAATGAGTTTTTACAAAGAACCTTACAATTTCTGGCCGACTAAAGAGTTTTG
>JAYSPU010000113.1:0-11064 GCA_043721935.1 Bacteroidota bacterium
GAACGATTCACAATCGGATCAATGAATCCCTGGAATGCATACGTTCCAACACTGCGGATGTAGTAACAATAATTTTGTCCGTTCACTAAATTGGTATCGGTGTATGTGAAATTTGTCACTGTTGTCAATGAATCAAAAAGTAATGTAACCGGATTCTGTTTAAATATATCGAATCGATAATTACTCCATGGCACTTGCACTGTCCAATTTAAAATTAGTCTATTGTCTGTTGGTGTAATCGTTAGAAACACAGTTGATGCAACAGCAGTGTTAGCCTTCAAAGTAAGCACACCATTATCCGTATAATAAAATGCTACTTTATATGACCACGGATTTGAACGTGTATCAATTCCTGTATCTGTAAATATAGTATCGTTTAAATCTGAGAATGTAACAATCGGTGCAACTGAAAAATTTCCTCCAAATAAATCAGGTGAATGAAACAACCGATACTCATACGGACCCGGATATTGAATCGTGTCCAATTCTGTCGGCTTACTCCATGCAACATAAACTGCTCCTGTTGAATTGTCAGTCAATGTTACATCAGCATTGGTAATCACCGGCGCATCTTTTTTCAAAGACGCACATGCTTGTGGTGAGGCGCAACTTTCAGAGCCACGTAGATAAACTCCGGTGACGAGGTAGCAATACTCGACGCCAATAATTAATCCGGCGCCGTTATTATTATCGTTATACGTAAGTGTATTTCCATTTACCGTTGCTATTAAAACAAAGCCTGTACTTGCCGGAACTCCATTGTCGCAAGGACATTGAATTGTTCCTGTGTACATACCGGTTCGTCTGTAAATCCTGTAAGTCGAAATTGGTCCGCATGATGGCGCATTCCAGTTTAAGTCAATTGAACTTCCGCTTGCAACCGCTGTCAACGTTGTCGGTCCCGGACCAATGACACGAATGAAAACTCCTTTTAGTGTTACCAATGAAATCTCCGGAGCTGAAACAATGTCTTGCGCTTTAAATTGTGCATAGTACGGCTGACTGCGAATATGATTACAAGTCGTTGCCCACGTAAATCGTGAAATTGCTGTATCGTTGTTGGCAACCAATGTTGTAAACGTTGCAGGATTTGTAATTACAAATGGTCCACCTGATGCAGTCAAGGTAACATTGTTTCCATTCGGATCAATCGCTGTCACTTCAAAATTCAATGTGTCGCCGGCAAGAACGCAGGTGTCAGGCATTGGTAAAAAAACAGGCGGTTGATTATTACATTGTGCGATCAGTATTTGCATATCACGTCTGACATAACCAACCTGAACGCCATTACGCCATTGAATAATATTGAATGCTACATTATATTCTCCGCTATCCTGCGGTGAATCCCATGTCAAATCACCTGTGATCGGATTGATGTCAAATCGTACAGGCGCGCTTGGAAAAATATATCCCGGAATCGGCTGACCGCCGTCGCCTCCGCATTGAACCAGTTGGTAAGACAAACTATCACCATCCGGATCATAGGCATTTGCATTGTGAATAAATATCCGGTTGACACATCCTTTGTCAATCGGGGGATATGTAAGTATAGGCGAACTGTTCAATCCTAAAAACGGATTGATTACTAAAATACTTTCTATGTAGAATGGAACATAAACGGAATTGGGAATATTAACAACACCTTCATTCCTGTTTGGATCAGTGAAGTGAATGTTATAGGTTCCGTTTCCATTGTAGGTATGAATATTCTGATAAATATTTACGCTAATATCATTCGGCAAATTTGTTTTACTGATTCGTGGAAATGTCACGAACGGAGAACCGTCACCATAATATACAGAATCCAGTGACTGACGATCAGCCATTACACTACTTGTCTTTGTATAAGTAGTAATTGTAATCCGGTATTTTAATTCAGTCGGAGAATTTCCAATGAATTGATAGGTGATCTCTCCGGCTCTGTTATGAGTAGCATTCGCAACAAATGTTGTCGAAAGCAAAACTAAAAGGAGAAAAAAAACACGAATCAATTTTATCATTACGAAACGTTAATAGGTTATTTCCTGTTGTTCCAAGCTTACAGGTAATTCACGGAATTCATATTGCTGATTTCGTAGCTTCGGTTCAAATCCGGCCTGACGAATAGCGTCCTGAATTCCATTGGAGGTAAAACGATGTGGCGCTCCGGCAGCCGACACGACATTTTCTTCTATCATGATGGAGCCAAAATCATTTGCTCCTGCATGCAAACACAATTGCGCAATTTCTTTACCAACTGTTAACCAGCTGGCTTGAATGTTTTGAATATTTGGCAACATGATACGTGACATAGCCAACATTCGAATGTACTCTTCACCGCTAACCTGATTCCGAACACCTTTTATTCTCTTTAATAAAGTGCCTTCGTCCTGAAATGGCCATGGAATAAATGCTAAAAATCCTTTCGCATGTTCAGGTTTTTCACTCTGTACTTGCCGTAACCAAACCAAATGTTCAAATCGTTCTGCTATCGTTTCCACATGACCGAACATCATTGTAGCTGATGTCGTAATATTTAATTGATGAGCTGCACGCATTACATCGAGCCACTCACGACCGGAACATTTGCCTTTAGAAATCAATCGGCGTACACGATCGTTTAATATTTCAGCTCCTGCACCGGGAAGAGAATCCATTCCGGATGCTTGCAACGCTTTCAATGCATCGTGATGTGAAATGCCTTCCAACTTTGCAATGTGCGCCACTTCAGGCGGCCCGAGTGCATGCAACTTTAATGTTGGATATAATTGCTTCAACTCACGAAATAGCTGTGTGTAAAAATTCATTCCGAGCGCAGGATGATGACCGCCTTGCAATAACAATTGTTCTCCACCAAGACGAAAAGTCTCATCGATTTTTACTTTGTATTGATCGATTGTGGTAATGTATGCTTCTTCGTGTCCGGGGATACGATAAAAGTTACAAAATTTGCAATTTGCTATACAGACATTGGTAGTGTTGACATTGCGGTCAATGATCCAGGTAACTACTTTTTCAGGATGCAATTTCATGCGCATGGCATGTGCAACTTCCACTAATTCAGGGGTCGCTGCTTGTTCAAATAGAAACTGCCCTTCTTCCGCTGTAAGGAATTCGAAGTGCAGCGCTTTCGTTAATAGTGAGCCGATATTCATAATATAATGTGAAATTTAACAAAAGAACATTTCATCTTTTAAAGAGTTCTTTTTTCAACGTATTTTTTAGTTAATTTCCGCACTCCAAAAATACACTTTTATATGCAGACAACCATCCGCCCGGTGGCACGATTTACCGATAAAGATTCGGTCGTTTTACTCGTAAATGACAAATTAAGCTTTCCAAAAGGGCTTTTATCTTCGAAAGAAGAAGACTTCGTTCGCAAAGAAATAAAAGCTGAACGTAAAAATATTCTGATCAATCAATTCAGCAGAATGGTGACCATTCATCAGCCGGATGCGAAAAAGGATGAAACGAAGCAACTGGAAGCTGCGCGCAGAGCCGGCGAAAGCATGTTAGCCTCTATTAATAAACATAAAAATGAATCCGTTGTCATCGTTGACAATGCAGGAAGTCCGGATTTGGCTTTGGCCATTGCCGAAGGAATGTCTTTAGGGAATTACCAGTTTTTAAAATTCCGTAAAGCGAAAAAGACTGAACTGAATTCGTTGAAATTCATCGGATTAATAAGCAAGGGATTAAAACCGGCTCAGATCCGGGTTATGCAAAATGTCGTTACCGGCGTTTGTCAGGCTCGTGATCTGGTCAATGATCCACCGAACTTCCTTACCGCTACTCAATTAAGTAAAGAGTTTGTCCGAATGGGTCGTGAAGGCGGATTCAAGGTGACGGTTTTTAATAAGGCGAAAATTAAGTCATTGAAAATGGGCGGTCTGTTATCGGTCAACATTGGCAGCGTTCAGCCACCGACTTTCACTGTCATGGAATACAAACCTCGTAATGCAAAGAATAAAAAACCAATTGTTTTGATCGGAAAAGGTGTTGTTTACGATACCGGCGGACTTAGTTTGAAACCGACTACGAATTCAATGGATTACATGAAAAGCGACATGGCCGGAGCTGCTGCTGTTGCTGCCACTATGTATGCCGTTGCTAAATCTAAATTGCCTGTTCACATTATAGGACTCGTTCCGGCAACAGACAATCGTCCGGGTGGCGATGCTTATACTCCCGGTGATGTAATTACAATGATGAGTGGAGCTACTGTTGAAGTATTGAATACTGATGCCGAAGGTCGATTAATATTAGCAGACGCTTTACATTATGCAAAACGCTATAAGCCGGAATTGGTAATGGACTTTGCAACACTTACCGGTGCTGCTTTAGCTGCTATCGGAAGTTATGGAATCGTTTGCATGGGAACTGCAGAAACGGAAGTTAAACAAAAACTGGCTGCAAGCGGAGAGCGTGTGTACGAACGTCTCGCTGAATTCCCGATCTGGGACGAATACGATGACCTGATCAAATCGGATATTGCAGATATGAAAAACATTGGCGGACCATATGCCGGTGCTATTACTGCAGGAAAATTCCTTCAACGTTACATCGATTATCCATGGATGCATTTTGATATTGCCGGTCCATCTTATCTTCACGCATCAAGTGGATACAGAACAAAAGGAGGCACGGGAGTAGCTGTTCGTTTGCTGGTTGATTTTCTTTCAAAAAGCTAGTCTGTATCTAACATAAAAGTGAGTGAAGCGGAATGTGTACTTTAACCGAATCAAACAGGCAAGAGTAGTTGGATAAAATAACATTTTTAATAAACTGAAATGGCGAGTCATAAAGAAAAGGAAGAAGGATATATCAAAGTTGGTATTACCTGTGGTGACATCAACGGTGTGGGTATAGAGGTAATGCTGAAAACTTTTCTCGACAATCGTATGCATCAGATTTGTACGCCTGTTATTTATGCAAGCAACAAAATGATTTCCGCGCAACGAAAGGCATTGAATCTTACCGATTTTCAGTACACAACAATTCACAACAGCAATGAAATTATTTTGCGTAAAAACAATGTCATCAATTGCTGGGACGAAGAAGTGAACCTCGAATTTGGTCATTCAACACCTGCCGGAGGAAAGTATGCGCTTCTTTCATTGCAAGCTGCTGTTCAGGATTTAAAAGACGGTAAAATTGATGTCTTAGTCACTGCACCAATTAACAAGCAAAATATTCAATCGCCGGAATTTAATTTTCCAGGTCATACTGAATATCTTGCCGATGCAACAAATGCAAGTGATCATCTGATGTTTTTGGTAAGTGAAAATTTGCGTGTCGCAGTTGTTTCCGGTCACATTCCGGTAAAAGAAGTAGCCTCTACATTATCCATTGAGAAAATTATCAAGAAGATAAAACTAATAGATCGTTCACTTAAACGCGATTTCGGTTTGAGAAAGCCTCGCATTGCAGTACTTGGATTAAATCCGCATGCAGGTGACGAAGGATTGATTGGATTAGAAGAAAAAGAAATTATAGGACCGGCAGTTAAGAAAGCTTTTAACGAAGGCTTGTTTGTATATGGTCCATATTCGGCTGATGGCTTTTTTGGATCCGGTACTTACAAAACTTTTGATGCTGTTCTGGCCATGTATCATGACCAGGGCCTTGTTCCTTTCAAAGCATTGAGTTTTACAAATGGCGTAAACTTTACAGCAGGACTTCCTATTATCCGCACCTCACCTGATCATGGAACTGCTTACGACATAGCAGGAAAAGGAACAGCAGATGAAACTTCTTTTCGCGAAGCTATTTACACGGCGATTGATGTATTACATCATCGTACTGAATATGACATCATCAATAAAAACCCACTTGCTTTTTCAAAGCAGACGAGAGATCATTAGAAAGCTTTTCCATTGAACAATATTAACCTTCAATTAATTCTTTCAAAGATCGAAGAACAGGATTTTCTTCGCCTTGTGGTTCTTCTTTTTTAGCGCCCAGACGATTATCATCCTGAATAATTTTCAATTCAACTAAGTTGTCATTTTTTGTCAGTACATAACTCATGATAAAATAGTTTTCCGGTTAAGCTAATCAGACATAGATCGCAATTTGAACCTGAATGAAACCGTTGGGACAGATTGCAATCTGTCCCAACGGTTTCATTCAGGTTCAAATCCACCAGTCATTCTTCTCAAAATACCACTTTAGTAGTAGCGCTACGATTTCTTGATAGACTATTTTAGAGGTTCTAAAAATCTAAAAACCCATGACTATGAAAACAAAATTTACACTCTTATTACTATTCATTACGATTCAACTCTCAGCTCAAACAATTACTTATTCTAATTTCTCGGCGTCATTATCGGCAACATTAAATGCAGTCATTGCCGATAACTCTTCCTTTAATACCGCCTTATTGACTACAACAGGAAATAGTGTGACCTGGAATGCAGGTAGTCTGATTCCTCAAGCAGGTTACCCGGTGATCCATTTAATTTACGGTGCTCCTGCTGCTACTCCTTATGGAAGTTTATTCCCAACAAGCAACTATTCGCAATACGATCCTGCTCTGGCTACAGCATTGGGCTATCAATATTACAAATTTGACGGCGACAGTATTTCAAAAACAGGAGAATACGAACCATCAACAGGTGCGCATGAAATTTATCAGGATGCTGACAAGCATTTGATTTTCCCATTTTCTTACGGACAAACATTTGCAGACAATTATGCAAAAACAAATTACAGTGACGCTACCACAATCAGCAGCTTTCAAACAGGAACACGTACAGCAACATTTAACGGATATGGTACATTGATTTTACCTCAAGGTAGTTTCACAAATGTTGCCTTGGTGTCAGAGTTAAGAACCAATAGTCTCGGACCTAATTCAACTGAGTTCGTCTGGTTTGAACTCAATACAGGCCGACAGTTAATGTTCTATTCTGAAAACGCCGGCAGTGTAACTTCAGCATACACGAATGATATCCCTACAGGAATAAATGACTTAAAATCCGGTAATTCTTCTTCTGTTTTTCCAAATCCTTTTTCATCAGCTGCCACATTACGTTTCAATTCGAACAAGCACATTGAAAATGCTTTTTTGAAAGTGACTAATCATTTAGGACAAACTGTTCAGATCATAACTGTTAACTCTAATGAAATTATTCTAAATAAAGAATCGCTTGAAGACGGAATCTACTTCTATTCATTGATTAATAGCAATGAAACAGTGTCAACCGGAAAATTCATTATTGAGTAATCGCTGTTCAAAGTCTAATAGATGAATAGTAAATAAATTAATTTCTACAATTCATCTATAGAATACTTTATTACTGATCATGCAACAAATACACATCCCTGCGTTTTAAAAAGCACATTTGTGGGAAATGGTCAGCATTTCAACAGGTGGAGACCAGCAACCACTTCAAAAACAGGACTTGACAAAAAGCCTAAATCAAAAGAGCTTTTTAAAACGACAAAATGAAAATCAGAATTTTACTTCTAGCAGCATCGATGTTGCTACAAATCAACGTCTCAAAGGCGCAATCTACACGTCATCATTTCGCATTGAATGACTTTGCTATAGACTCATCTGTTCAGTATATCCATGCTTCGACCATCACCCGTGATGGTGGAATGTTAGTACTTGCCGGAAACGAATACAGAGGTGGAATTTCTCTTAGCGATTATGGTTTCTCCCTGATACGTTTTGATGCCAATGGAAATAAATTGTGGAATACCTATATCTATGGCGAGAGTAGTTTCAGTGTGAATTATAAAGGCATCATTGAATTGCCGGACAATGGCTTTGCAATTATCGCTAATACAACTTTTAATGGCGGTGGATTTATTTTAAAAACCGACGCATCAGGTAATTTCGTTTTTATGAAAAAATACACCAGGGAAATCCTTAGTTATACTCTGGATGATTCCGACAATGGATTTTTAATTGTAACGAATTCCGGTAACACCTTTTCAGAGCTGATAAAAACGGATGCAACGGGAAATATTGTATGGAGTGATTCCAGAAATTATTCGGTAGATCCTGATCATTATTACAAAGCAAAACGACTTGCCAATGGAAATTATATGGCAGTTGGTGTTGCTTATTCGAATCCATCCATTTCATATGGTGTAGGAATTATCACATGTTACACTTCTTCAGGTTCTATATTATGGAGTCAGGGTTATGCCGGTCCTGAAGGGATAACTATCTTTACTAATTTTACAGAACTTAGTGACGGTAGTATTTTATTATCAGGAAATGCAACTACCGTAGGCGTGAGTGGCAGTCGTGCAATGATGACTAAGATTAATGCAACAGGAAATGTGTTATGGAGCAAAAGCAGCCCAAGCGGACTTACCATTTCATTTTATGGCTACACGTTTGGAGACAATGCTCTTTATGCAGCCGGCAACTATGATTTGCCAAATAATGTAACACTTCCTGTCATTTCAAAAATGGATACTTCAGCACAATTAACATGGCTCCATATTTATCCTGAATTCAATAATACTGCAGGTGTTGCTTTTGGCAGCGGATCAGGATTTACAATTAATCAGGATCACCTCGGCTTTAATAACATTCGCTCGTTTTGCAATACAGATACAGCTGTTACTGCATCATGCTTTCAATATGACACAGCTTTTGCAATGAATACGGTAAGCATGCAAGTTTTAAATACTACGTCTACTCCTGCTGTGATAGTAGCAACTCCTACTGATTTGATCCGTTCAAATTCGTCGAATATTAATTTTGTAAAATTCGACGCTTGTCTATTTACAGGGATTCAGGACCAAACTGCAATTAATGCTTCTCTTGTTTCTGTATATCCGAATCCTGCAAAAGAATTCTTTACTGTCAATATTGCATCTACTGATCAATCAAAAAACCTGACGGTGATCTTTGTAAATAATTTAGGACAAACGATAAAACAAGTTTCATTGAGATCTGGCAGCACTCAAATCGAAACAGCTGATATGCATTCAGGAATTTATTTTTACAAGATTGAAAACAATTCTACTATTTTAAAAACCGGTAAAATTGTAATTGAATAATTTCAAATAAAGATAGCAGCAAAAATAAAATGCGGTCGGATACAGGAAGTTTTCCTTTTATTCGGCCGCTTTTCTATTTAATGAGTATGCTCTTTATTTCTGCGCACAATTAAACATCCACTGCACGCCAAACTTATCGGTACATGTTCCAAAATATTCGCCCCGGAACACGTCCTGCAGTTCCATTGAAACAACACCACCTGCAGATAAAGCATTGAATAATTTTTGGGTTTCCGCCCGAGTATCAGGTTCAACATTGATATGTACATTTTTCCCGAAATTCATTTTGAATCCCATCGACTCAGGCGCATCAGTTCCCATTAAATAATGTCCGCCTATAATCGGCATTCAATGTGCATGATCAGATTCAAATCTGCTTCTGCTATCTGAGGAGCATCTGCTGAGGGAGGAATGTCTTTAAACCGAGCAATGCCATTACCGGAAAACTCTCCGACAAAAACTGATTTGTAAAAATTAAATTCCTCTTCTGTGCAACGAAGAAAATTAAGATAAGTTGATATGCGTGCCATTTCATTTAGATTTAAAATTAAGGCAATTTACCTTTTTTTAAAAAAACATTGAAACTTCTTTACACTCATACAACAGGACACGAATAACCAGTCTGCCAAATGGAATATTATTTAAGAAAGACCTGACAGAAAGCTATTTTTTTGAAATCCCACTAAAGGAAACATTCAAAATCAGAGCAAAAGAGAAAAATGTGAATTAAATAAATTCACAAAAAAAGTGGAATTTGAATACTGATCGAAAGCAAGAAAACGTTTTTAACTAAATTCCGATTCCACTCACAACCTGAACTTTTCACTCACTATTGTTAGCCAAATCAACATGTGAAGGATGCGTTGTCAATCCAGAAATTAATTTATCGGTTTTTTCATCTGCAGAAATACCATACCCGTTTACCAACAAACCTTTTATATTTAATGTTGGTGAAGATATTGCATATAGTACGGACTGATCATCAGGATTGGATTCTCCTTCGAAACGAAACACTTTGTCAATTAAAAAATCATTTGGCGATAAGATCGATTCAGTACCAAATGCAGTGAATCTATCCTCTTGCAAATTAAAATCCAGCGTATATCCTTCCTTGATCAATCCATTAATGGTCTGAGATAATGTACCATAACTTTCTTTCATAAGTTTATGTTATTAGCAAACTATGAATTCGACAATATTTTACTCCAATAAAGAATTAAACCAGTTAGTGCTTTCGAGAACGACTAATAATAGAATCCAGAGATCCTCTCATTTTTATAACTGCACCATTAACGGCCAGTTCATAATTGTCTCCCAGATCTGATACAGCAACCGGTTGTTTTCCTTCCAATCTTGCTTCCATCATACATCTTTTGACATTGATAGTATTCTTAGAACTGTTCTCGTCAGAAAGATGTACTATTAAACGTGAAATGTGTTCGCTAAATCTGCTTAACTCATCCGTAAGAACATCTGTCAATTTTGTTCTGAATTCGTCGTGAATCGTTAAGTTCTTGTCTGCATTTAATTCAATAATCATAGATTCTTTTTTTAATAAAACTATTTAAATAAATTATAAACTACCTGTGCAATAATACCTTTAAGGTAGTAAAATTATTGGGTTTTGCCAAGGAATCACAAGACTTTCATTAATCGGGATGACAGGTTTATCCTGCATTTCCAAAGCTAAAAACCAATCAATTGTCTTTAAACCAAAGTAGTAGTCAGATTTTTTGCAATTAATGTGGAACAACAGAATCTCTTAGTAAAAAAATTACTGAAGTTCAAATATGCACATGACTTTCGCATAGAAATCCTTTAGCACCCTTTTGTTCATTACTCTTATGTAGATTTGGACTGAACAGTAAAAATAAATTATTTATATATTCGATTAACCTATTTGCATGATTGACTACCATTATGCAAAATTCAAACATGTTCAAACCATTTTAGTATGAAAAATTATAGAGAAAATAGTTCAATTAGGGTTTTGGGAAACATAGTGCTTTTAGTTCTGATCGGTGGTTCAGCAATTGCGCAAATGATATATACAATTCC
>JAYSPU010000114.1:0-8397 GCA_043721935.1 Bacteroidota bacterium
GTATCCAATAAACCTGCAATACAACTCAGCGTTGCAGTTCCATGAGAACTGAAGTGATATACATCTTCGCGTTTTTTTATAAAATCATACGTTGCTATAATGCGGCCATTTTTTCTCAAGTGATCAAAGGCCGGATGTTTATCTACTCCGGGAAAGCCTGCATCGAAAACGGCAATTCGTATTCCGGTTCCGTCTAGCTTTTGTTTTTCAAATTCATTTCCTTTCAATCGGGTAGTTTGATAATTTAAAAGTTCCTTTTGAATTATAGAGAGGTTATTATACACTCCTTTTTTATTGGCGAGAACCGCTTTTGCCGTCATAGGAACTATACAGGAAACAAATGAAAACAATTTCATTTTTTCAACTTGCAAGGGTGATGCATAAACAGCAATCCCATTTAACCAGCGACTCTGCCAGTTTACAGAGTCAGAAAGTGTTGTTATCTGTTGTACATATAATTGATTAAGCGGAAAATCAGTTGAGTCGACAAGCGGGATGTGTTGCAGTATCCTCTGTTCAATAGTTCTGGATTCAAAATAAGTATACGGATTAAAAGTGACTCCGTTTTTATCTGAAAAGCTTACCCAGTATTTAGTACTGCCTGATGCGGAATAAAAAAGAAAAGAAAGAAAAAATAATACCTTGATATGCATTTATTTTTTTTCCGGAAAAACCTTTGTCCACTTTAATATATTCACTACTCGCGTTCCAACTTCATAAGATCCTGCCAATTTTACTTTTAAATAATCTTCGGGAAAATCATACGTGTATTCCATTTGATCCGACTTACTGATAACCGCTTGTGTTTTTGAGTACTGTTTGGTTTCAGAAAAATAATTACGATAGAGGTAGACGCCGGCAACATCTGTGCGTTCAAACTGAACATCGTAATAGGTTCCGGTAAGATTGTAGGATTCGTATTTACCTTCTTTTTTAATGATGGCGACTTTCGCTGCTTTGGGATATTTGATTACATCATATAATGTATCATACCGATGAAATTCCTGAGTTGTTGCTACAATCCATATTCCCTCTATTTGATCGAGGCTGTCGGCATTCTTTTTAAAGTAATCACGGAAGCCCTCTTCAGAATACAAATTCTGCGCGCCTGCACGAAAAGCTATCAAAAGAAAGAGGAGGAGAGTGTTTTTCACCAAACGAAAATAGTAAATCGTTGTTAATTCCGGGGCTTTTTAAATGAAGTTGTGGAATGTACCAGTTCATATGCCACATTAAAGATCAACTGGGCACGTTTTCGAAGTATAAAAAAATCTATTTTATCTATCGTATCTGTTGATTTATGATAATCCTCGTGAGTACCACTAAAATAAAAAAGTGCGGGTATCCTTTTTCTGACAAAACTATAGTGATCACTTCTTCCGTAAAAATTATTTGGATCGGCGGGATCGCAGTACTTTGTGTCAAGAATAAGTTGAGTGGAGCCGGCGTTTATCTCATCGTTAAATTTCAACAAATCAGGTGAGTCTTCCTGAGAGGTGATGACATATACATATTCCGGAATCTGCCGGGCATTATAAGAAGAGTCGATCCGACCAATCATGTCCACGTTCAGGTCTACTACTGTTTTTGCATGCTCAAAAAACGGGTGATCAACATACCACTTACTACCAAGTAATCCTTTTTCTTCTCCGCATGTATTCATAAAGAGTAAACTTCTGCGAGGAGGATTTCCTTTTTTTATTTCAATTGAAAAAAGTCTTGCAATTTCCATAATAGCTGCTGTACCGCTACCGTCATCATCTGCTCCATGAAATATTTTACCGTCATGTTTTCCTAAATGATCATAATGAGCAGAAATAATGACAACCTCACCCTTCAGATCTGTACCTTCAATATAACCGAATACGTTTTGACCTACCAGATTATCGGTAACAGAGGTTGTATTCAGTTCTAATTGAACTTGAAAAGATTTTGGTGCGGGTTTTCCGTTGCTATTTATTTTATTCAACTGGTTTCCAATTGAAAAGGTGGTTGAATTTGTTAACATCGATACTAAATCAGACTGAATAAACACCACTCGGAAAGAAAGCGCATTTAAACTATCGGCAACACTTGTGTTTCTTTCCAATTCCAGAATTTGGTTGTTCAGATTACGAACAGAAACAAAAACAAGTGCCGGTTTTTTTCCTTCAATGTTTTTTAACTTTTGATATAAGGAGTTGGAATTGAATGGTAACAGCTTTTTATGAAAGACCGAATCAGCGCTTATTAATATTACCTTTCCGGCAATTGGTTTTTCCTTAAAATCGTCATAGTCGGCAGAAAAATTTCCATACCCACAAAAAATTAGTTGGTTGAATAAAAATGACGTGTCTGTTCTTCCTGCCGGATAATAGAAATCTTTGTAAAACAAAAATTTTTCATCGGAAGACCTTAAATTATAGGCCTTATTGTTTCGGATCGTTAATGGATGACGTTGCATCCGGGAGCCGGCCGGAGGAATTCCAATATTCCATTCTTCATACAATTGTTGCAAATAAAGACCGGCTCTTCTTTGGCCAATAGTTCCGGATTCCCGCCCTTCAAGTGAATCAGAAGTTAATACAGATAGGTAGCGATTAATAGAATCGGCAGAAAGAGTCGCCGGATCCTTGGCAATTAATTGATTAAACGAGAAAAAAAGGAGTGATAGTACAAACGAACACTTAACCATAAACGAAAGCATCGGGGCGAATTAACAGAATCCAATTTTATCGACTCTGCTCTGATGACGGCCGCCCTCAAAAGGAGTTGTTAAAAATGTCTGAACAAATGTAGTTGCCTCTTCCAGAGAAACAAAACGACAAGGAATACAAAGCACATTTGCATTATTGTGTTGACGAGCCAATGCTGCCAATTCGGTTTTCCAGACAATGGCGGCACGGATTTGCTGATGTTTATTCGCTGTAATTGCAACTCCATTGGCACTGCCACAAAATAAAAATCCAAGATCATTCGATTTTTCTTCGATACTGGTTGCTACCGGATGAACAAAATCGGGATAATCAACTGAGTCTAATGAAAAGGTACCAAAGTCCTGAACGACAAAACCCTCTTCTATCAATATTTTCTTTATTTCTTCTTTATATAAGAAGCCGGCATGATCACAACCGATTGCAATTCTAGGCTTTGTCATTGAGTTGGAGATAAAGTTTATTGCTACCAAAGGTACTTAATTTGTTTTCAACATGCTTTATATCTCATTTGGTAGAAGGTTGATTTTAAAAGAACTGCAAAACACGTTATTAACATTACTTTTGTGTAGGAAAATGAAAAAGGTTGTTAAATAGTGAAAAGATTTTCTTGCATTGTTAATACCTAAACTACCTTATACGAATAATCGTACAAGTCAAGACAAACTTATCATTTCGGCTATACGACTTACTGACAAAAACAACAGTGGTTATGAACCGAGAACAACCGGAAACTTATTAAAGACTTCACAATACACATCTGTTAATAAGACAATAATAAAACTAACCATCAGTCAATTGTAAAATTTAAAGGTGTTCATATCTGTTAATCTTAAGTGTATAAATCAAAAGTCAAGCAAAACGATAGACACTTACCAACAGTATGAACAGGCTAATAACAATAGTATATTTAAATTGAATTTCAAAAAAAAGATATTATTATGATTATAGGTGTTGATAAACAAGCTGAACGGATTCAACGATATGGTTGGCTGGAAATGGAAATAGATCCAACGCTTGATTTGTTTGTAGAGATTGAAAAACTAAAAAAAGAAAAAAATGCAATTATTCTCGCTCACTATTATCAGGATGCTGATATTCAGGATGTCGCTGATTATATTGGAGATAGTTTAGGCCTCGCACAACAAGCAGAAAAAACAACAGCGGATATTATTGTTTTTGCCGGAGTACATTTTATGGCTGAAACAGCTAAAATTTTAAATCCGGAAAAAAAGGTTGTGCTTCCGGATCTTCGTGCAGGCTGCTCCTTATCTGATTCTTGTCCGCCTGACACATTTGCAGCCTTCAAGAAACAACATCCCGATCATTTGGTGATATCCTACATTAACTGCAGTGCCGAGATTAAAGCGCTCAGTGATATCATTTGCACTTCATCAAATGCAATTGCTATTGTGAACAGTGTTCCAAAAGATAAACCGATCATTTTTGCACCGGATAAAAATCTGGGTAGGTACATTAGCAAAAAAACAGGTCGCGACATGGTGTTATGGAACGGAGCCTGTATGGTTCATGAAATTTTTTCTCTTCAAAAAATTACCAAACTAAAAGCCCAACATCCTGCCGCTAAATTTATTGCACATCCTGAATGCGAAGAACCGGTATTAGCAATTGCTGATTTTATCGGGTCTACAACAGGATTGTTAAATTATACCAGAGAAAGCATTGACACGGAATTTATTGTGGGAACTGAAACAGGTATTTTGCATCAAATGATGAAGGCTTCACCTGAAAAGACATTTATTCCTGCTCCACCGAATAATTCCTGCGCCTGCAATGACTGTCCGCACATGAAGTTGAATACATTAGAGAAGTTATACCTTTGTCTGAAATACGAACTTCCCGAATTGGTGATGGAAGAAGAACTTCGCAAAAGAGCATTGATACCGATTAAAAGGATGATGGAAATTTCTAAACAACATGGCTTGTAAAAAAGAGATGAAAAAAAATCATCCGGGTTTTTGGTGGCTGATAATTTTATCGGCTTGCTTTACTTTTTCAGCAATTGCTCAGGAAACCAATCCGAATGGTCATAATCGTTTTTATTTTCCGAATGGAACTATTTCCAGTGAGGGAAATTTGCGCAATGGAAAACCGGATGGTTATTGGAAAAGCTACAATGAATCGGGTCACTTAAAGTCAGAAGGAAATCGACGGAATTTTAAATTAGACAGTACCTGGACATTTTACAATGACTCGGAAATTGTGACAGCGATTTATAATTATTCCGAAGGATTAAAAGATGGTTTGCAAAAAACATTTTACGATAATGGAATTATTCAAATAGAAGAAATGGATTCCATGAGCATTCGCAATGGAATTACTAAACTCTATAATGAAAATGGAAAGCTGATAAAAAAAATCACTTTTACAAATGGAGTTGAAAACGGTTTAATGCGCGAATACAACAATGATGGTGTATTAATTACTGTTACTAATTTCAGAAACGGTTATTTTCAAAAGGAAGAAAAAATAAATCGTGTTGATAAGAATGGAAAAAAGCAGGGACTCTATCGTGAGTATTATGAAATAGATCAGCCAAAATCAGAGGGAACTTATAAGGACGATTTGAAAGACGGAATTTTCCGGGAGTTTGCAATGGATGGTCGTGTGACTAAAAAGGAACTTTATAAAATGGGTCAGTTGGAAATAACAGCTGATACTGATAAAGACAAATTTGAAGTTAAACGAAATTATTATCCTTCAGGCGCTACACGCATTGTCGGAACATTTAAGAAAGGAAAGCCTGATGGAGTTTTTCGCCAGTACGATGAAAGCGGAAATCTGGATAGCGCAAAAGTTTTTGCTGCAGGCCGATTATTACGTCAGGGAAAAATAGACAATCAGGGTCGCGAACAAGGTTTATGGAAAGAGTTTTATGAGAGCGGACAATTACGGGCCATAGGCAATTATCTGGATGGAAAAAAAGAAGGATTTTGGAAATTCAATTTTGAAAATGATTCTGCCGAACAAGTTGGCGCTTATTTAAAAGGCAAACCGGAAGGACCATGGAAGTGGTATTATTCAAATGGTGCTTTACGGAGAGATGAAACATATAAATCGGGTAGAGAAGAAGGCATAATGCGTGAATTCGATTTAGACGGAAGTTTATTGGCAGAAGGAAATTACATTGAAGGAAAACAAGAAGGAGATTGGAAATATTCAATCGGAGAATATGTTGCCAATGGAAAATTTATTGAAGGAAAAGAAGACGGTATCTGGAAGCAGTTTTATCGCGATGGAAAATTAGCATTCGAAGGCGATTACATTGACGGACAAGCAACGGGAATACACAAATACTTTTGGCCAAATGGAAAACTTCGCGAGCAACGCTCATACAGACTCGGTCTTCCCGATGGCGACTGGAAATATTATGACGAAGGCGGCGCTGAAATTTTAAAAGTTACCTACACCTCCAGCCGCGAAATGAAATTAAATGATCAAGCGGTGCCGGAAGGCGGGGAGTAGAGGAATGTTTGATTAATAGACTAATAGACTATTTGATTAATAGATTGTTTGATTAATAGATTTTTTTCTCCGATTACTTTGTGATCTCTGCGAGAAAAACATTAAGAAGGAATTTCTTTTTCATCTTGTTTAATACCGAGCTCAATTGAAATAATTGTTTGATAATAGTCCTCCAATTTATAAAATTGCTCAATAATCTTTCCATAATATTTACAGGTATCATTAAAACACCGCACCTGTAAATACTCTTGCTTAAAGTTTTCAAATAGATGCGCCTCGCCATTGCAGTGTGGACATTCATCATAGACATACATGATAGGACGCCATTCGTCCTTTGCGGTACTATTCAGTTGACAATAAATATCTTTTAATTCTTCAAAGGAAAGTTCTGTAATATCCTTCCAAGTTTTTAAGTTTTCAATTGGTATCATCTACTATTTCTATTTCAAATTCCATATGATTAGTAATGTTAATGTCGTGTCCTTCCGTTGCGAAAGAAGTTCGAGCGATACATTTTCAAGTTTGCAGACCGCTCGCTATGAAGCACAAGGGATGCCTATAACGATTGGGTCACGCAAGGGAATTTCACCCTCACGTTCCCACGGAACCGCGCTTGAAAGTCTCCCTTCACACAGCCTGTCCCGAATTTTCGGGAGCTCTTCTTGTTTAATCACAAATGTATAAATACATTATGGACATACCAATTTCCAATGCGGTTATTGGCTGTGATTTTATTTTATAATAATCAATCATCGCATTTAATGCTTGTTGTTTAATTTGAAATGTAAACAAGCTGTTTAGATAGCCAGTCGTTTCGCTTGACCTCTACTCTATTTGTTAACTATAGAGTGGAAAGTCTTCCATCTTTTGTACAGCATTCTTCTCCTTTAATTTGGAGTTGATTCAAGACACACACGTTTGGATTATTAATGAAGTTTTTAAAAATGGGGAGTAAAGAGCTGTACTCTTTCACCTACCAACAATGTATATAGACAGAACGTCACTTTCAACCGCAATCTAAGCCCCCTTTTTAAAAATTTCATTTAATAATAATGTTATCGGATGTGCCATCTCTCATTTTATTTCGGTCTGCGATTTTTCTCTTTGCAATTTTTGTCATATGTAACTATCCATCCACTATTCAATACTGTAAATGTTTCACCCGCTGCACCTTTTACATGTTTGCCAGCTTGTGGCATTTGTGAAATCTTATTACACTTTTCATTATAAGTCATTATCCAACCATAATTAACAACAACGAAGAAGTAGCCAGTGATACCAACAACCTCATTTTTTGATTGTGGCATTTGTGAAATTATCTTCCCATCGTTGCCAAAGACAATTATCTAATTATTTTTAATCTGAACATCTGAAATCATTGCTGTTGTGTTTTTTTGTTGCGCGGAAACATTTAGCAAGCTGAACACAAATAATATAAAAACGAAAAATTTATTTTCCATGACTTATAGAGAATCTGGTATTATTTCATTTGCGTTTAGGTAAGACGGTATTGTCCATTTATAATCTACCATAGCCCAATCCCAACCTTCTACTGTGTCTGGATGCTCTTTATAGTTGCTGTCAATTAATAAAAATCCGTCTGCTACTGTATATGTGTGCATACTATACAAGAACAATATAAAGTAAATATATCTTCTGCTACATTAAGAGATACATCTCCTGAAATAAGGGCTATGTACGAGGAGGCTAAAAAGTTATTTAATGAAGGCAAGCATGACGAGGCTAATGCGCTTTATGATAAAATATTAGACAAAGGAGAAGAAACACTTACAAAGGCTTTTGAACAAATAGATGGTGCTGAAATAAAACTTGATAGAACTAAGGGGAATTATGGTGGTGCTGAAGAACCTACATTTTCGGGTGAATTGAAAATAACAAACCCGAAAAACAGGCAAGAAGCGTTTAATGCACTTGCTGATTTTGGAGCAATCCATTCACAAGAGGCAATACACATATCTAAAATACATGACAATCTACCAGAAGGTGCAGAACTTGGCAAAGAAAATGAAGATGGTTCTGTTTATGAGCCAAATGTTGAGATAAGATTTGATAAGCCGTTATCTGATGCAGAGTATAAAGATTTATCTGCCGTAATTCAAGGAGTTGGGGAAGGAGATAATAAATTAGCAGGCTCAACTTTGCATCCTGATAAAAAAGGTATAACTTTGTATAATATTTCTAAATGGAAAGACCATGA
>JAYSPU010000115.1:0-2809 GCA_043721935.1 Bacteroidota bacterium
TCTTTTGGATAAGAAAGCAATTCATTAATGAGAATATCGCCTTCGAATGCAGGTTTTGGGAAACCAAATAACACAGGCACTTCGCTTCCGTAATTTCCTGAGCAATCGGAATAGGAATGTATGGAAAGCGAATAGAGAAGATCATTTAATTTACCGGCTGTCGTAATTAACGCTTTTGTATTTCCGTTTTCAATTTGCACAGACGTAATGTTCAACCGACTGACACCATCGCTTAAAAAGTAATGCGACGTATCATTGATTCCTGCAAAAACAGGCTCTGAAAATGTAAGTTCAACATGAAAAGAATCAATTGGAAAAATAGAAATAATGGCCGGAGCAATTGTATCAGAATAAAATCCGTTCACACTATTTGCTCGTCCCGGACTTCCTTTCAACGGATCAACAGAAGCATACCAATTATCAATTTCATCACAGGTGTAATTGAAATCCAATCGCTCAATACTCCATCCTCCTGTTAACTTCGATGTATTATGATAGGAATCATCTGAGAACGTAGTAACGTTAATAATTTCACCGTCTCTATTCTTCAGCACCAATTGATCACCCACATCATTATTCAATGTTGGAAAAGAAGAAACACTAACAGAAGTTTGTATTCCTGAAAAAGCACTTACGGTTGACGTTGCATGTAAAACAACATATGCACCGGGAAGAAGTTGGAAGTCAGGAATAATTCCATCACTGCTTCCATCTGAAAGTATCCAGTCTTTTAGATTAATCGACAGAGCTGAACGGTTATAAAGTTCAACGTATTCGCCATACGGCAATGTCGAGGAGCTTATCGGCTCGAAATAGATTTCGCTAATGATGACTTCTCCATTCGCTCCCGTTGAAGATGGATAATAGATAAAATCCATTGACGAGCCTGACAAACTATATCCAGTCGCATCTGTCAGTCCAATACAACTAAGTGTATACCGATTCCCCGAAATCAGAATGCCGTTCAGTTCCAAATGATAGCAGTCTGCATTCAACGAATCTCTGATGACTGCAAGCGGCGCACCAAGACCGGAAACCCGGTAGGAAGATGTGATGGCCGCCGCTGCATTCATCGATTCACTAAAACATATTTTTATTTCCGACGCATTCGACGGACTTACATTCTGAATGACAGGAGTAATGGTATCGGAAAGAAATAATCCCGCATAGACATCATCGAAATAAAAATTCCCAACGTTGCCTGTTGTGTAGTCACAACGAATTGAAAACCAATCGGCCTGTTGAATGCCGACATCCATTCCACTTGCTTCCTGCGAATAGCGAAGCGACGAATCTGTTGCCGTCCATATTTCCCAATTTCCTCCCGGCATTCGAATGACTTTGACATACAAGGAAAAAGCAGCAGCTATTTTACCATTCGTTCCTCTACATATTGAAACAGACGACGTACCATTTTGCCGAAACAATTCAATAGCATCAGCAGATAACGGTTCGCCGAACTGCAAATAATATCCATTCAATGAACCTTCTGTATTCTCCTGATCTGACGTCAGATAAATCCTGCCGTAATTAGAAGAAGACGGAGCAAAATTCTGTCTGATAAAAAATCTCCACTCACATGAATCGAGGTTTGGACGGGGAAAAGGTACTGAGAGATACGAACTTCCGGCACCCAACGCACGTAACTGCAACTGTCCGTAAGAATTAACGTAAAAATCAGCACCATCACCCGACCACGGAGGATTGTTCGTGAAATCTCCATCAGAGAACCGATCAACGACCTGACCCCGGACCATCAAACCGAACCCAAAAAAAAAGATCACAACTAACATCCGTTTCATAAACACTTGCTTAAATTGTGGGACAAATATAAAGCGATGAAACTCCAAAACGAACACTGTTTGTGATGGATAAAACAAGAACCTTATTATATGAAAGTAGCAGTAGTCGGCGCAACAGGAATGGTTGGCCAAGTCATGTTGAAAGTATTGGAAGAAAGAAATTTCCCTGTAACCGAATTGATTCCGGTTGCCTCTGAACGTTCAATTGGAAAACAAATAACATACAAAGGAAAACAATACAACATTGTCTCTATGGCAGATGCTGTTGCAATGAAACCGGCAATAGCATTATTCTCTGCCGGTGGTTCTACCTCTCTGGAGTGGGCGCCACTTTTTGCTGCTGCAGGAACAACAGTAATTGATAATTCCTCCGCCTGGAGAATGAATCCGGAAAATCAATTGATTGTTCCGGAAATCAATGCAAATGTATTGACGAAATCAGATAAGATCATTGCTAATCCTAATTGCTCTACCATTCAAATGGTAATGGCATTGGCACCGTTACATACTCAATATAAAATTCGCCGCATTGTAGTTTCTACATATCAATCTGTATCCGGAACGGGAAAGAAAGCCGTTGATCAACTGATGAACGAACGCAAAGGAGTAGATGGAGAAAAAGCATACGCATATCCGATAGATTTAAATCTGCTTCCGCACATCGATAGTTTTTTAGACAATGGATACACGAAGGAAGAAATGAAAATGGTAAATGAAACACGAAAGATTCTTCGCGACGATTCCATTTTACTTACTTCAACAACAGTTCGTGTTCCTGTCAAAGGCGGACATAGCGAAGCTGTGAATGTTGAATTTGAAAATGATTTTACACTGGAAAAAGTTCGTGAATTACTGACTGCAATGCCGGGCGTTATTTTAAAAGATGATCCGTCTACGCTTACCTATCCAATGCCGCTTTATGCAGAAGGAAAAGATGAAGTCTTTGTAGGTCGTATTCGCCGTGATGAATCGCATCCTAAAACGCTCAATCTTTTTATTGTTGCTGA
>JAYSPU010000116.1:0-5328 GCA_043721935.1 Bacteroidota bacterium
CTAAAACAACAGGTTACAAATAAAATTTTGTTATACACTATTAAATGTAAAAAATAATTTCAATTAAACTGATTTTCAAAAAATAAATTTAAGACAAGAGTTTTGGCAATAGCCGTATCGCTTTGACAAATAAACAAAGCCTTCTAAAGATTTCTATTAACCTGTAACCGCACCAGTTCAATCCTGTTGTTTTTTACTTTTTTGATGATGATGTTGAATGGAGGAATGATGATTTCTTCTCCCGGAACAGGGATGTTTTCATGATGATAAAAAATGAATCCGCCGAGTGTTTCATAAGCTTCATCTTCCGGAATGTTCAAATGATATTTTTCATTGATGTAATCAATTTCTATTCGTCCCGAAAAATAAAATTCGCTTTCACTGATTTGCTTTTCCGTTTCTTCCGGTACATCGTGTTCGTCCTGAATTTCACCAAAAATTTCTTCGATTAAATCTTCAATGGTTACAATACCTGCAGTTCCTCCGAATTCATCTACTACAATGGCAACACTTTTATGTTGATCAGTAAATTGTTTCAACAAGCCATTTGCATTCATTGCTTCCGGAACAATGATGACTGGTAATAATGAATGGGTAATTTCTTTCGGCTCTTTAAAGATTTCAGAGGAATGTACAAAGCCAATGATGTTGTCAATGCTGTCGCGGTAAACAAAGATTTTAGAAAGTTTTGTTTCAATGAAAAGTTTGGTTAGAACTGAAACTGATTCACTGACTTCAACTGCGACGATTTCATTTCGCGGTATCATGCATTCACGGACTCGAACTTCTTTAAAGTCGAGTGCATTTTGAAAAATCCGGATTTCAGAATCCATTTCTTCGACCTGACTGTTTTTACTCGTCAAATCACGGATGTATAAGTCAAGGTCAACACGACCAAATACCGGCCGTTCTTCTATAAAATCGATTCGGAACATTCTCTTCATTAAAAATCTCGAAAGTCCCATGATCAACCATACAATGGGAGACATTAACATGTAAATGATACGAAGTGGTATTGCTAATAATTTCAAAATGGCATTCGGATCGATGCGAAAGAGAACCTTTGGAAGGAACTCGGCAGTGACCAGGATAATGAGCGTACTTAAAAACGTCTGTATGATGAGTAAGGCTCCGCTGCTTTGCAATTGCACAGGCAAAAATTGAATGAGTACGTCTCTGGACAATAGGTGTTCGGCCATTACAATACCGTAGATGACTAAACCAATATTGTTTGCTATTAGCATCGTGGCAATAAAATTCGATGGATGTTTGACAAAATTCCATAGAATCTTTGCTGCAAAACTACCCTGACTTCTGTCCAGTTCTATTCTTAATTTATTAGCTGATAAAAATGCAATTTCACTTCCTGCTGCTAACGCGGAAAAAATTAACGTGACTAAAATAATGGACCAATACATACCCGGTGAAATTAATGACTTTTTTTGAAAGCGTAAGAATTGAAAAACGAGCTAGAAACAAAGAGGATTAATGAAAATGCGGATTGACTCAATGATACAACTCCTTTTCATTCTTATCTTCAAAATGAATCCGCTGCTTCCTTCTTACTTTATACATGGTAGCTGCAATGGCTGTAATGAAAAGCATCCAGAGCGCGGGTTGCCAGCCTTCGGCAAAATATTGAAAAACCGATAACAGCAAACTCACGACTGAAATACACAACCAGGAAACCTCAAGAGTTTTTATCATGCGCTTGGTTGTTGATTGAAATAGTGCCTTTTATATTAAAGATCTTATACTTGGTGAAATCCTGATTCGCTTCAAATCCGTTACCGTAAATAATCTCATCCTTGGTGGTAATCTTTACGAATTCATTGCTAAAAAGTTTTTCTTTCTGTTCATCCCAGATCAGATGTTCGGTATTGAGCTGATCACCTTTCGCATTGATAACTACAACATTTTTTTTCGCTTCCATACGCTGATCCCTTTCATACCGGATAGCATAGTCGGCACGCATCCGGCTTTTCACCGCTAATCCTTCATCATAAAAAATAGCAGTCATGCCATTTGGCATTTCAATATACGGATTTTCGGTTTGATAATGATTTAAAACAGGTGCATTTAATTCAACCTTTACTTTTGCCGAATCGCTGTAGATAATCTTGATGTATTTAGCACTTTCCTGTGGATCTTGTGGACCTTTCCCATACAGCTTCACCTTTTCCATGTCATTCTCGCATGAGAAAAGTCCGGCAATTAGGAAGAAAAAAAGCAATCTCGAAAAAACCTGAGTCATGATGTAAAGCTAAACAATAGTTAAAGCAACGAAACAGGGTTTGGGAATTATTTTTAAAACAATGTGGTGAATTTGATGATTAATTAAAAGTAATTTTTTGATTTAAAAAGAAAGAGTAGCAGACCTCTGTTATTCAAAGACAATTTACCGTCAAATGAATGTTAATTAAGGTTAATGAACTTTCGTAACCAATTAATAATTCTACTTTTGACGCCCAACTTATTAATTACTAAATGAAAAGAAATCTAATTCTTCTTGCGATCGGTGGAATTGCCCTGACAGCAATGTACACTGCTTGTACCAACAGTGAAGCCAATAAAAAAGGTGTTGGAATAAACCTAGCAAACTTTGACAGCACGGTGAGTCCGTCTGACGATTTTTTCCATTTCTCTAACGGTGGCTGGATTAAAGCCAATCCTATTCCTAACGATCAGGTTCGTTGGGGTTCATTCAGCATTTTATCTGAAGGCAATAAAAAGAACTTACATACAATTGTAGATTCTGTTTCAGCTTTAACGGAAACAAAAAAAGGTAGTCCTGTTCAGTTAGTAGGAGATTTCTACTACAGTGCTATGGACACCGCAACTATAGATAAATTAGGTGCGGCTCCAATCAAAGCGGAGATGGAAGCAATCGATAAATTAACCGACATGAATGGTGTTTTGGCTTATGTTGCTAAACTTCAGCAGTGGGGAACGAATCCAATGTTCAGCTTTTATCCGGGACAAGATCCAAAGAACAGCGAAGTTGTTGTTCCGCAATTATACCAGGGTGGACTTTCACTTCCGGATCGCGACTTTTATATTAAATCAGATCCTCGTAGTGTAAATATTCGCGCAGAATTTGTTAAGCATGTAATAAACATGTGTAAACTTTATGGCATGAATGAAGCAACTGCGAAAAACTACGCTTCAACCGTTATGCGTATTGAAACTGCTTTAGCAGGCGCGTCAATGACACGTGTTGAATTACGTGATCCTTTTAAAACCTATAATAAAGTAACCATCACTGATCTGAACGGAATGACTCCAACTATTAAGTGGGATCAAATGCTGGGCAATATGAAGATAGATGGGAAATACGATTACCTTATTCTCGGTCAGCCACTTTTCCTTGCTGAACTTGACAAGCAAATCAAAGCAAATTCTGTTAACGACTGGAAAGTATATTTGAAATGGAATTTATTAAATCTTGCCGGAAATGTCTTGAGTAGTGATTTTTCAATGGAAGATTTCCATTTCAATAATCAGGTTTTAAATGGCCAGAAAGAAATCCAAGCTCGTTGGAAACGTATGGTTCAAATGACTGACGGATTCTTAGGTGATGCTTTGGGTCAACTTTACGTTGCTAAATTCTTCCCGCCTGATGCTAAGAAAAAAGCAGATGAATTAGTTTCAAATCTGGTTGCCGTTTATCATGATCGCATTAAGCAGTTAGATTGGATGAGTCCTGAAACAAAGAAAAAAGCAGAAGAAAAACTTAGCGCTATTATGCGTAAAATCGGTTATCCTGAGAGTTGGAAAGAGTATGCCGGATTAGAAATTTCCCGTGATAATTTCTTTCAGAATTTAATGAATGCAACTGCTTGGTCATATGCTTACGAAGTTGGAAAAATTGGTAAGCCCGTTGATAAGAAGCAATGGGGAATGACACCTCCTACTGTAAATGCATATTACAATCCTTCGTTGAATGAAATCGTTTTCCCTGCAGGAATTCTTCAGCCTCCTTTCTTTAATGCAGAAGCTGATGATGCTGTTAACTACGGTGGAATCGGTGCTGTAATCGGTCACGAGTTAACACACGGATTCGATGATGAAGGACGTAACTTCGATGCTAAAGGAAATCTGATTTCATGGTGGACAAGCGAAGACTCAGCAAAGTTTGTTGTGAAAGCAGATATGATCGTTCATCAATTCAATGCTTACACCGTACTGGATACACTTCATGTAAATGGTGAATTGACACTGGGTGAAAACATTGCTGACCTTGGTGGTATTACGATTGCATACGAAGCATTCAAACGTACAAAGCAAGGAAAGAGCAACACTAAAATCGACGGATTAACACCGGAGCAACGTTTCTTTTTAGGATTCGCAACTATCTGGGCCGGTGACATTCGTCCCGAAGCCGCTGCACAACGTATTATCACAGATCCGCATTCACCTGCTTTATATCGCGTCAATGGTACACTCAGTAATATTGAACCATTCTACAAAGCATTTAATATCAAAGAAGGCGACGGTATGTATCGCCCTGATTCATTAAGAGCAAAGATCTGGTAATCACTTACCATAAAAAAATGAACAGCCTCACCAATTTGGTGGGGCTTTTTTGTGGTGCCTGCTTTATTCTTAAATGACATGGTATAAAGTTCAAGTTAGAAGATACAAGTAATAGTTGCCTGGTGTTTAGTGCCTAATACTGAACACTGCCGGTTAATCATTAATTAAAAAGTATAAGACAAAGCTGCTCAACTGCTCAATTGACCAACTGACCAACTGACAACTGCCCAACTGCCCAACTGCCAACTAATTTCGGTACTTTTGCCACATGACCACTTTTGCTGATTTTAAACTGAATAAACAACTTTGGAATGCCATTGTTGATGCGGGGTATACTGTTCCGACTGAAATTCAGGAAAAGGCGATTCCGCAGATTTTGGCTGGTGTTGATGTGTTGGGTGTTGCTCAAACAGGTACAGGGAAGACAGCGGCGTATTTGATTCCAACGATTATGAAGATCAAGTATGCGCAAGGACAAGATCCTCGTGCACTGAT
Source organism: Bacteroidota bacterium (assembly GCA_043721935.1). Lineage (GTDB taxonomy): Bacteria > Bacteroidota > Bacteroidia > AKYH767-A > 2013-40CM-41-45 > JADKIH01. The sequence goes on from JAYSPU010000116.1 coordinate 5,032, forward strand.
TGTTGTACCAACACGTGAATTGGCAATGCAAGTGAAAGAACACATTGAAATGTTGGGTAAGTACACCGATTTACGCTCCGTAACGCTAGTTGGAGGAACCGGGATGAAAACGCAGAAGGATACTCTTAAAGAAGGTGTTGATATTGTGGTTGCAACTCCTGGCCGACTCATGGATTTATATCTGGCCGGACATTTACAATTAAGAAGCATTCAACTTTTTATTCTCGATGAAGCAGAACGATTACTTGACATGGGATTCAAGCCTCAGGTTGATCGTATACTGGAAGTAATTTCGCG
>JAYSPU010000117.1:0-12935 GCA_043721935.1 Bacteroidota bacterium
GGTTTTTCTAATCCCAACTCAAAGCGCATCATGAATTCAACCCATTTATCATGATCCTTCTCCATTTCATTCATGATCAATTCCTGGGATTCCGGAGAGAGTCCATACGTGCCAAAAATTTCTTTCACTTCTTTCCGCTCTGTTTCATAATGCGTAATCACTTCTGTCTTCTCTCTTTTTAATTCTGCATCGTAATGTTCTATTTCAGTCTTACCTGCCAGATATCCACCTAAGCCCATTGCTATCGATCCGGCAATGATTTCAGCTAGTCCAGCAGTTACTATAATATCGTTATTTGAAACAGCGCTTGTTAGTCCGGCCGCTAATGCAAAGGGTACGGTTAGTCCATCGGCCATGCCAATTACGACATCTCTTATCGTTTCTGATTGCTGAAAATGTTCTTCTGAATGATGTGAATCAGAGTGTTGATGCGAATGTGCAGATGGTCCGTGCATTAATTACCTTTGTTTATCGATTCAAAAGTAAAATTTTTACTCCTCATTGCTGATGTCTCCCACACTTTATCTTGATTATAATTCAACAACACCTGTTGATCCCACGGTTTTGGAGCAAATGCTTCCTTATTTTTCACTTCAATTCGGCAATGCAGCCAGCCATTCACATGCATTTGGATGGAGCGCTGCGGCTGCAGTTGACAAAGCTCGTGCACAGGTATCATCTCTAATTAATTGCGAAGAAACGGAAGTCATTTTCACCTCCGGAGCGACAGAATCTGTCAATCTTTCAATCAAAGGAGTTTTCGAAGCATACAAAAGTAAGGGGAAACATATAGTTTGTCTGACCACCGAACACAAAGCGGTGATTGACTCCTGTAAACACCTTGAAAAATCAGGTGCAGTTTTAACGTACTTGTCTGTAATGTCTGATGGACTGATAGACGTGGAAGAGCTCCGATCTGCTATCCGACCGGACACTCTATTGGTTTGTGTTATGTATGCTAACAATGAAACAGGTGTCATCCAACCAATAGAAAAAATTTCTCAAATTGTTCACGAGAAAGGAAGTCTCTTATTTTGTGACGCAACTCAGGCGTTTGGAAAAATCAGAATAGATGTGAACGAATGCGGAGCAGACTTAATGTGTTTGTCGGCTCATAAGATGTACGGTCCAAAAGGTGTCGGTGCTTTATTTGTCAGAAGAAAAAATCCGCGTGTAACACTGATTGGACAAATCGATGGCGGAGGACACGAAAGAAAATTAAGAAGCGGGACGTTGAATGTACCCGGCATCGTCGGACTTGGTGCTGCATGCGAACTTGCAGGAAAAAATTTATGGGACGATGCAACACGCATTTCCATTTTGCGAACCAGATTGGAGCAAGCATTAACAGAAAATGATGGTGCATCAATTAATGGCAACATTAAATCAAGAATTCCAAACACAACCAATATTTGTTTTCGTGATATAAAAGCAGAACAACTCATCAAACTTCTTCCTGACATTGCACTTGCAACCGGAAGCGCTTGTTCTTCCGCATTGCCGGAACCTTCACATGTTTTATTGGCAATGGGGTTGAGTGAAATAGAAGCATATGCTTCTATCCGCATTTCACTTGGCAGATCAACGACTGAAAAAGATGTTTTCTTCGCTGCTGAAAAAATAATTTCTGCTGTAGATCAATTAAGAAAAGAAAACTATTCGGTTAAATAATTTTCTGAGCTTTCACTTAAATTTAAAATTACCAATCTACTATCCTTGCTCTGTAACCAATCCTACATTATCAATCAATCTAACATTACCGCAGAAAACAGCAGCGAATGCTCTCGGCTTTTGATTGACATTCCATGTGTCAATTGCTTCGAGTGATGCTTCGTCTGCAATTTCAAGGTATTCGATTTTAAGATTTTTCTGCTCGATTTGTTCAATTGCTTTTAGCTTCAATTCTTGTGGTGTAGCCGTTTTCCAATTATCCCGGATAACCTTCAATGCTTTTGCAATCACAGCAGCATCATCTCTTTCTTTTTGACTCAATCTTAAATTACGCGAACTCATCGCTAAACCATTTTCCTCGCGAATGGTTGGGCAAGCTACAATCTCTACGTTTAATTTAAAGGAAGTTGTCATAAACCGGATAACCGCAAGTTGCTGAAAATCTTTTTCGCCGAAATATGCACGATCCGGTTTTACAATTTCAAATAACAATCGAACGACCTGTACAACGCCATCGAAATGTCCGGGACGAAAAGCGCCTTCCATTACACGCCCAAGCTTGCCTAAATCAAGGTTGATTTTTTTTTGACCTGAATCGGATGAATATATTTCGTTCACTTCAGGCATAAAAACGATGGAAGTATTTACTTCTTCCAGCATGTTTAAGTCATCTTCAGGCATCCGCGGATAATTTTTCAAGTCGTCCGGATTGTTGAACTGTGTCGGGTTTACAAAAATGCTTACTACGGTCAGGTCATTTTCATTATTGGACCGTTCTACTAAAGATAAATGTCCATTGTGCAATGCACCCATAGTAGGTACAAATCCTATCTTTTTTCCTTTTGCTCGTTCCAGGTCTAATGCCAGATGGAGTGATTCAGTGGTTTTATAAACGAGCATATAGCTAATTAATCGTTTTATACTATCATTCTACCATGAATGAGATGACAAATGTGTTAAAAATTTCAGGGCAATATATCTAAAATCGAATAAAAACAGCCAAAAACTCGATCTCCCTCCATAGAAGCGGGATAAAAGGTTGAACTACTGGCTAAAAAAGCATATCTTTGCAGTGCGAAATTTTTAAATACAAGTCTATAATGAAGAAAGCGAAAGTTTTATTCGTTTCCCAAGAAATTACTCCTTTTTTAGAATTAACTGAGATTTCCAAGATAGCCCGCTTCCTTCCGCAGGGTATTCAGGAGAAAGGGAAAGAAATCCGAACTTTTATGCCCCGATTCGGACTGATCAATGAGAGACGAAATCAGCTGCACGAAGTGATCAGGTTATCGGGAATGAATCTTATCATCGATGAATCAGATCATCCGTTAATTATTAAAGTTGCCTCCATTCAAAGTGCCAGAATGCAGGTTTACTTTATTGACAACGAAGAATATTTTCAACGCAAATCCATTTTCCGTGATGCTAAAAAGAAGTTTCACAAAGACAATGAGGACCGCATGATATTTTTCTGTCGTGGTGTATTGGAAACTGTAAAAAAACTAGGCTGGGCTCCGGATGTAATCCATTGCCATGGCTGGATGGCTTCTTTAATCCCGTATTTTGTAAAGACCGGGTATAAAGATGATCCAATGTTTAAAAACAGCCGCATTGTTTACTCGTCGTATTTTCATGACCTCGAAGAAACCATGTCTCCTAACCTGATGAAAAAGTTAAAAATGGATGGTGTAACACCGGAAGAAGCAAAACTTTACAAAGACGCTACAATGGTCAATGTAAATCTGGCTGCCATGAAACTTTGTGATGGAATTATCAAAGGTTGCGATGGTAAAAACAGCATCCTCGATACGTATCTTAAAAAGCCGGGTAAGCCTACACTGGCTTTCCAGTCTTATGATGATGAAGCAGCATTTGTTACTGCTTACTCAGACTTTTACGATGAATTATTGGAAACAGAACCTGTGCTGACCGCTTAATATTCTATGATTAAAATTCTTCTGGATGACTCCACATCCGCGGGAAAACAAGTGCCTATCGGCTGGTTGAACCGTAATACAACATCTACAATTTCCTCTGTGACTTCATGGAGGAAATTCTTTTTACTATTTGCACTCGTCAGTAGTTTACTGAGTTATTCCTGCAAAGATCCTGATGAAATCGGATTGAATATTCTTCCTCCGGGTGATATTTTAGGAACTTCATTGTCTGATACAGCAACTATTTTAACGATTACAGTTGCAGATGACTCTCTGAAGTCCGACGAACTCTCAACACAACTCATTGGCGGTATCAATGATCCTGTATTTGGAATTTCAACAGGTGCAGTTTATTCACATGTGAACCTGGAGGGAACTCCGGTATTTATCAATATACCCGTTGCTGATTCACTAGTCCTTTCTTTGAAATATAGTGGTTACTATGGTGACACCAACACTACTCAAACAGTAAACGTTTATCGTTTGAGCGAAGATTTTTTCATTGACAGTAGTTATTATGCCAATAGAAATTTCAGTTTTGATCCGTCTCCGCTTGGAACAATTCAATTTCAACCACAACCTAATACTAAGGTGACAGTGGGAACAGATTCAACGTCTGCTTTACTTCGGATCCGATTGAGTCAAACATTAGCTGATAGTCTTTTATTATTATACGGTCAGTCTCCGTTCAATTCGAATAGTGAGTGGCTTACTTATTTTAAAGGATTATTTATTCAACCTGCAACTGTAACAGGAATGAATAGTGGTGCAATCTCCTATTTCAATTTTTCCAGCTCTAAGATGACTTTATATTTTCACGACACAATTCAATCGGGAAAAAAATACGACTTTTCTCTTGCAGGCGCTCGTGTGAATAATTTTTCACATGACTATACGGGAACAACTGTTGGCAGTCAATTGAATGATGCTACCTATGGCGATTCACTTAATTACGTTCAACCAATGAATGGTGTTAAGACAAGAATCTCATTTCCTTATTTGAATAATTATATAAGTTCAAATAAAATTATCATCAACAAGGCGGAATTATCCATTACGGTAAAACCGGAAGCCAGCATTACACAATACCTTGTTCCGGCTAATTTATTATTGATCACTCGCAATGCTGCCGGTGCATATGTTTTCCCAATCGATTACTATGAATCGTCCGGTTATTTTGGTGGAAATGTAAATGCTGACGGAAATAACTATAAATTTAATATTACACGACAATTGCAACGTTACCTAGACGGAACAGTACCTAATGCAGATTTCGATCTGGTTATAGCAGGAACCGGTGTCATTGCAAACAGAGTGATAATAGGTAGCGGAAAAAATGCCGACTACAAAATGAAGCTCACACTTTATTATACTAAGATTAATTAATTCAAACGCCCATGTGTGGTATTGTTGCTTACATCGGAGAACGGGAAGTTTTTCCGATTCTGATAAAAGGTTTACAACGGTTGGAATATCGTGGCTACGATAGCGCCGGTGTTGCTATTCTGAATGGAGACTTAAAGGTTTTCAAGAAAGCCGGAAAAGTTAGTGAACTAATAAATTTTACTAAATCAAAAGACACTTCCGGCCATGTTGGAATGGGTCATACACGTTGGGCTACTCATGGAGAACCGAACGATAGAAACGCACATCCCCATTTTTCTCAGACTCAAAAATTTGCTGTGATCCACAATGGCATCATTGAAAACTATGCTTCTATCAAAGCAGAATTAATGAAGCGTGGCCATGATTTTATCTCTGATACGGACACTGAAGTTTTAATTCACCTGATTGAAGATATTCATGACAATGCAGGTGTTACACTTGACGAAGCAGTGCGATTAGCATTGGGAGAAGTCATTGGTGCTTATGCTATCGTTGTATTGTCAAAAGATAATCCGAACGAATTAATTTGCGCACGCAAAGGAAGTCCGATTGTCATCGGTGTCGGCAAAGACAAAAACGAATTTTTTGTAGCATCAGATGCTACACCAATAATTGAATATACCAATAATGTTATCTATCTGAACGATGGTGAAGTTGCTTACATCAAAGAAGGGCAATTGACAATTAAGACCATCGAAAATCAGGTAAAGACTCCATACATCCACGAACTGGAAATGAAACTTGAGCAACTTGAAAAAGGCGGCTACGAGCATTTCATGTTGAAAGAAATTTATGAGCAACCACGTTCGATCTGGGACAGCATGCGCGGCCGTATCGATGCGAAGAAAGGTTTTCTACGTTTGGGTGGTGTAGCAGAATATGAAAACAAATTTGTTAACGCAAAGCGCATTGTCATCATTGGCTGTGGAACTTCCTGGCATGCAGGCATGGTTGCCGAATATTTATTCGAAGACCTGGCTCGTATTCCTGTTGAAGTTGAATATGCCTCTGAATTTCGTTATCGTAATCCTGTTATCTACGAAGATGATATCGTAATTGCAATTTCACAGTCAGGCGAAACTGCAGATACACTTGCAGCTATTGAATTAGCAAAATCAAAAGGCGCAACTATTTTTGGAATATGTAATGTTGTTGGATCATCTATTCCTCGTGCAACTCATGCAGGCTCTTATACACATGCAGGTCCTGAAATTGGTGTGGCTTCAACAAAAGCATTCACTGCACAAGTAACAGTACTTACGTTGATCGCTTTGCAAATTGCTCGTCACCGCGGGACCATTACTGATTCACGTTTCCACCAATTGCTGAACGAATTAGAAGCGATTCCTGCAAAAGTGGAAGAAGTATTGAAAACCAATGACGCCATAGAAGAATTAGCAGCACGATTTAAAAATGCCCGCAACTTCCTTTACCTCGGTCGTGGTTATGGCTTTCCTGTTGCATTAGAAGGCGCATTAAAACTAAAAGAAATTTCATACATACATGCTGAAGGCTATCCTGCAGCTGAAATGAAACACGGACCAATCGCTCTTATCGACGAAGAAATGCCTGTTGTTGTCATTGCAAATAAAAATGAAACATACGAGAAGGTTGTCAGTAATATTCAGGAAGTAAAAGCACGAAAAGGGATAATTATCGCGCTTGTCACTAAAGGAGATACCGTTGTAAAAGGCCTTGCTGATTATTGCATCGAATTACCTGAAGCAGATGACTTACTCATGCCTTTAATTTCAGTCGTTCCACTTCAACTCTTATCCTATCACATTGCTGTCATGCGGGGCTGTAATGTTGATCAGCCAAGAAATCTGGCTAAGTCGGTGACGGTAGAATAACCAGCTTTTTCTTAAAAAAAACAATCTAAATCCGGTAACTAACCATTGCCGGATTTTTTCTTACTTTAGATCTAAATTATTTCTCCATGAAAAACCAACTATTCTCAGCTCTGACCCTTTGTTTTATTTTAGCAGGCACAATCGCTCATTCTCAAGACATCATCCGCAAAAAAAACAAAGAAGAAATTAAAGCGAAAGTTTTAGAAATTGGCATTGATGAAATCAAGTATCGTCCTTTCAATATGTCCGATGCTCCTGTCATTGTGATTCCTAAAGAAGAAGTTTTTGAAATCATTTTTGAAAATGGAAGTACGTATAAGGTTAGTCCTGATCCGTACAGTCTGAATCAGGAAATGGAAGTCCGTAACAAGACACATAAAATCGCCATTGAGTTTTTTCAACCAATCCGGAATACCATAGGATTTGCCTATGAAAGCATGTTAAAAGTAGGGACTAATCTGGAATTCAAAGCGGGATACATTGGAGTTGGCACAGTTCAAAATGATGACAATCCATCCGGCGCTTATTTGAAAGTGGGTGTTAAATTTTTAAAAACACCTGATCAATATGTAAAAGGCGGAAAAATTCTACATCCTCTTAAAGGCTCCTACATAAAACCGGAATTTATTTTCAATTCCTATACAACAAACTTTACAACCTATTATTTTCAGGGAAGCCCTTCAATTGAAAGAGTTAGTTATCAAAATTACGCTCTCAACATAGTATTTGGCAAACAGTTATTACTTGGCAATGCTGTTAGTTTCGATTATTATGCCGGGGTTGGCTATGGAATTCAAAATGAAAGCAGACATACCAATGTATCATCGCCCTATTATTCGAATGAAGATATTCCTTCCGCTGTCTACTCTCATACTTATTTAGGCAAAAGATTTCCAATGATACTTTCTGCCGGACTTACTGTTGGATATATTTTTTAGAACTCTTCATTCTGTCCTGAATCTCATTGTCAGGTGAATATTGTGGGCAATAGATTTAGTTTTCAAAATGATTTTTAACTCTATTTCTTTTTCCATAGTACTGTGCCCTCTTTTTTTAATCCATTGAACTTTTTTTCTATAATTACACTTGAATTCACATTCCTTACCCTTTAATTTCAATTCATAATTCCATGACTATCAAAAAAATTTTCAATAAACTTCATCGCTATCTATTCCCATTTAAGTACTACTCCGATCCTTTTATTGAATGGCTACAATATTATAATGCAGGCATGATTAGTCAGGGGAATGTCTACGTTTTTAAATATGTTATTGAGAACATTAAGTCCAATTCTCCTATATGCGAAATCGGAGCGTTTTGTGGTTTGTCAGCAAATCTTATTTGTTACTTCCAAAGAAAATTCAATAAGTCTAATAGCTTTTTCAGCGTTGACGCTTTTGATTATGATCCTACCAAAACAATGAAAAAGATTGCCGACTCTTCTTTGCGATACATTGATTTCAACTCTAAAATTAAAAATGTTTATCTGGACAATTTGAAATTGTTCAGTGAAAAAAATGTTCCTCATTCTTTTGAAGCATTCTCAAATGATTTTTTTATCTCCTGGAGGAATCATTCAAAACAAAAAGATCTCTTTTCAAAAGAGGTTCAATTGGGTAGGACCTATTTGTTTTGCATATATAGATGGCGACCACTCTTATGAAGGGGCGAAAAAAGATTTTATCAACTGCGATGAATTCCTTGAGTCGGGTGGTTTTCTTTTTTTTGACGATTCATCTGATGAATCTGATTGGGAAGTGAAGAAGGTAATCATAGAAGTTAAAAAGTCAGGCAAGTACAAGGTTGTCATGAAAAACCCGAATTATTTATTTATAAAAATCAGATAAAACAATTCTGTCTTTCATCTGATTCTTTCATGATTTTTATTAGAAATCGTAACTTCAAATGATTACTTTAAATATTGTCTTAACCAGTAAGTATTTTTTATGTCCTTATACAAAAAATTTTAGAGTAGAATCATAAAGTTACTATTGCTGACTTGAAGAAAGACACTCGTTGAAACCAAATCAGTTGGCTTTAATCACAAAATGGAAGCTTCTAGAAAACTATCCACTTTTTTTGTTGTTTTATAGATGTGTAAAAACTTGAATCCATCATCACGGTATTAACTGTTTTCATTACTTTTGACAAACTCATCAATAAAGCCGAATCTTAATGAAATACCTTTCTCTCACAATCGCTTTGCTCCTAAGCCACGCTTTGGTTTTCTCACTCAGTCCTTCGAAAGATTACAAAGTCAAACCGGAGAAATACGGTATGACTTATAAGGAAGAAAAAATTGCTACGAAAGATGGTGCTACTTTAAACGCCTGGTTTTTTGAAGCTGCCAAAAAAACAACAAACTGGATGATCATCAGTGGAAGTGGTGATGGAAACATGGCCGATGAAATTGAAATTGCCGGTCAGTTTTTGTCAACCGGCTGGAATGTGGTATTATACGATTACCGCGGCTATGGTTCAAGCAGTGAATTTGCAATTGATCCGGACACCTATATCTACCCTCAGTTCATCAACGACTTAAATGCTGTTGCAGATTACCTTCGGAAATCACGAGCGATTACAAAATTTGATTTGTATGGAAAAAACATTGGAGGCGGATTGTCACTTGGTGTTGGTGCAAATCGCCCGGAGACGCGCAAGATTATTGCCGATGGCCCATGGACAGGACTTGAGATCATGAAAAAGAAATTCAAAGAGCTTCGTCAGAAAGAAGTGATCATTCCATTTGGATACGATAAAAACTACGAACCAATGTATGCATGCGATCGTTCCCGCCCGAATATCAAAGGAGTAATGATTATAGTTTCAACGAAAGACGAAATGCTGAATCCGTCGGATATGAAATCGTTAAGATGTACTACTTCCAGCTACATCGTTCAGGGAAGCGCTTCCAATGAAGAGAATTTCTCCTTTGATAAAAATGTTTACTTCGAAAAGGTGAGTAAGTTTTTACTGCAATAATTTTTCTTCCGGAATAAAATAAAAAAGAGGCTGTCACAAAATTCTAAGATTGAACTTAAAAAGTTCAAGTTCTTTACTGAGCATATTTCGCCCCGGGGATAAATGTAACTTGATTGGATAATCAAAATATTTTTCCCTGATTACGAATTTTCTAAATCTCATTCCTGTCGTGTATCGATTGCCCTTGAGCTTTCGCCATGCAATTTATCCCCTGATTTGTTCCCCTTTGCATGACCGCCCAATTCAGGGCAATTCAATAAATGATCTAATAACTCAATTTTAAAAAATCAATACAATCCTTATATGATAGATAATTGATGATGGATTTTATCTTAAACAGAAGCATTATCGCTTTATAAGTCAAGCTTTAAAGATTGATCAAAATTTCAATTCGACTTATTTCCTTTTTCAGCTTAATTGTTCAAACCCGAGGACTTATTCTGATAAATTTTTCCAAGGTTTTTAACCACCTAACCATTTTAAAATCGTTTATGGAAAGGCTTTCAGAGTGTTCAAAAAAGAAAGAGGCTGTCAAAATCTACTTTTGAGACAGCCTCTTTTATTTTGTAACAATTTCCTTTTTAGTCTTCCGACAATCCTTTGTCCATTAATTCTTGCTCTGTCAATGCAACGACTCCTTTAATTTCCGGAACCATTTTCAAGACCGTCTCTTCGATGCCGGCACGTAGTGTCATTGCACTCATGCTGCACGAACTACATGCGCCACGGAACTGCAAACGCAAAATCATTTCGTCAGTTACATCAACGACAGACACATTGCCACCATCCGCTTCCAGATACGGGCGGAGTTGGTTAAGTGCTTCTTCTATTTTTGTTAGGAGGGTTGACATCTTGGTGTTGGTGAGCGATGGGCGATCAGCGATCAGAAACTAATGGGGTTAACTTATTTTTTTGGTTTTGTTGTAATTTGTAATTATTTCACCGATGAATGAATTCGTGGGTATTGATCACCTATGAATAAATTCATGGGTTGTTGATTTTTATTATTCCCCCATGAATAAATTCATGGGCTGTTTATCATTACATAATTTCACTTAATAGGCTTGTGCTTGTACGCGTTTCGTTGCTGCTTGCGTGGCATTGCGAATACTTACCTGGCGAATCATGTTATCGGCCACTTCTTCAAATGCTTTTGAAATCGGAGTATCATCATCGAGAGCAACAGGAATTCCTGTATCGCCGCCTTCGCGGATTGATTGAACCAATGGAATCTCGCCAAGAAAAGCGACATTCATTTTTTCTGCTAATTGTTTACAGCCCTCTTTTCCGAAAATGTAATATTTGTTTTCCGGTAATTCTTCCGGAGTGAAGTAAGCCATGTTCTCAACTAGTCCGAGGACAGGTACATTAATTGAATCTAACTGAAACATGTTGATCCCTTTTTTTGCATCGGCCAACGCTACGTGTTGCGGTGTGCTGACAATTACAGCACCGGTAACAGGAACAGCACTTACCAGCGTAAGGTGAATATCACCAGTTCCGGGAGGCAGATCAATCAGCATGTAATCCAGTTCTCCCCATTCTGCATCACTGACCAATTGCTTCAATGCTTTTGAAGCCATTGGTCCGCGCCAGGGAATTGCACGATCAGGATCTACGAGCATACCGATAGACAAAACTTTCACGCCGTATTTTTCAATCGGCACCATGAAAGATTTTCCATCACGCTCATTTATAAATAGTCGTTCCGTTTCAACACCAAACATAATGTGTTGAGATGGTCCGTAAATATCAGCATCAATAAGTCCGACCTTCGCACCTTTTTTAGCAAGAGCAACAGCCAGATTCGCAGCTACTGTGCTTTTTCCAACTCCACCTTTTCCGGATGCAATGGCAATGATATTTTTAACATTTGGTAGTAATGCTTCATCGTTCACACGCCCTGAAGTTGTACGCGCCGTCATATTGACCGTCACCGTTGCTTGATCATCTACAAAATGAATAATTGCATTGATACAAGCCTGCTGGATTAAAGCCTTTAACGGGCAAGCCGGCGTTGTCAGTATAACTGTAAAACTGACGTTTTTTCCGTCAATTTCAATGTTTTCAATCATATTCAATGTGATCAGATCTTTTTTCAGATCCGGTTCCATCACATTGCTGAGGGCATCAATAACCTGTTCTTTGGTAATCATGGGGCAAAGGTAAGACTTTGTGGCTAAGAAGCGACTTAGGTGAGAAAAGGAAATATGTAGACTGTAGCCAGTATTCAGAAATCGCTTATTTCCGATCGCTAATCACTGATCGCCAAAATAAGTACCGTCATCTCTGTGATCTCTTCAATCTCTTTTAGCTCCGTGATAAATAAGCATCATCCAGATCATGCCGTTTTTATTCTTTCACTACCTTTCCCGAAACCTTTTCTTTCTCCGTAACAATCATCACCAAATAAATCCCGGATGCAAAACTTTCCATTGAAATATTCTTTGTCATTCTTGTCCAATTAAATTGTACACTTTCTCAATTGAATCGAGTCACGCAGCGAAATTTTACCGCCACGTTCTCACAGAACTGTACGTGAACCTCTCGATTCATACAACTTGTCCCGCCGGTGCGGGAGCTCTTCTTGTTCAGTCACGAATGTATAAATACATTACGGATGAACCAATGACCAGTGTGGAAAGAGTTTCGGATTTTCCTTGTACTTTTTCTTTAGCCATTTCACACATGCCATTTTGTATAGTCCTTTTTCCATTTCACCCATTTTATCAGTCGTGCGTTGAGTTGATTGAAGATATATCGTAGATGTCCTTTTGAGAATTTACTATAGTAATTAATAATTCCTCTAAGGACTGGTCGGATTTCTTCGGCCAATTCTTCCAACGGTTTGCGCCGCTTGTGAATCTTCATGTACTATGCAATTAGTAAATAGGTCACCCATTGCACTTTTTTTTGTCATATCCGAAAACGTAGCCGGATATTTTCAGTACTGCTTGTTCCCTTACGAGGCTTCAATCACAGATTTAAGTTCTTCAGCTCCGTATCGATTATCTACAGGAATCATTTGTTCCCGCTTTTCCTTATCGTTCACCACAACAGTTCTTTCGCGCCGTTGCAGCATAAGGTGATTTGCAAACTACTCCTA